>NZ_JAALDU010000209.1 GCF_014145015.1 Dietzia sp. E1
CGCGCGCTGCTCGAACTGGCCGCCGACACGCCCGCGCCCGTCCCCGCCCCCGCCGCGCTCGAGGCGGACCTGCGGCCGTACCAGCAGCAGGGCCTGGACTGGCTGGCCATGCTGTGGCGGCACCGGATCGGCGGAATCCTCGCCGACGACATGGGACTGGGCAAGACCATCCAGTCGCTCGCGCTCATCGCCCACGCGCACGAGACCGCCGGCGACCACCCGCCGGGGCCGTTCCTCGTCGTGGCGCCCTCGTCGGTCGTGCCCAACTGGGAGTCCGAGGCGCGTCGGTTCGTCCCCTCGCTCCGGGTGGCGCGGCGATCGGCGACCGAGGCCCGGTCCACGACGACGGTCGCCGCGGACGCGGCCGCGCACGACATCGTGGTGACCTCCGCGGCCGTGCTGCGGCTGGACGCCGACTCGTACGCGGGCGTCGAGTGGGCGGGCGTGATCCTCGACGAGGCCCAGCAGGCCAAGAACCCGGGCTCCAAGCTCTTCGCCGCGCTGGCCGGGCTGCGGGCCGATTTCCTGCTCGCCGTGACGGGCACGCCGATGGAGAACAACATCACCGAGCTGTGGGCGGTCGCGGCCCTGTCGTGCCGGGGCGTGCTGCCCGACGCCAAGGAGTTCCGCGCCCGCTTCCGCACGCCCATCGAGAAGGACGGGGACCAGGCCGCGCTCGAGCGGTTGCGCAGGCGGCTGCGTCCGTTCCTGCTGCGGCGACGCAAGGAGCTCGTGGCCGCCGACCTGCCCCCGCGCACGGACGCGGTGATGGAGATCGAGCTGTCGGCCACGCACCGCCGGATCTACGAACGGGAGCTCGCGCGGCAGCGGGCCTCACTGCTGGAGCTGCTCGACGACTTCGAGTCCAACCGCATCAGCATCCTCGCCGGGCTCACCGTCCTCCGGCGCCTGTGCCTGGACGCCTCCCTCGTCGACCCGGACCATCTCGGTGTCGCGTCCGCGAAGACCGACGAGCTCATCGCCGCGCTGCGGGAGGTGGTGGCCGAGGGCCACCGCGCGCTCGTGTTCAGCCAGTTCACCACCTACCTCGACACCGTCGTGGAGCGGCTGCGCGACGAGGGGATCACCGTGGCCCACCTCGACGGCAGCACGACGGACCGGGCGGGGGCGGTCGGGGAGTTCACCGAGGGCGGCGCGCAGGTCTTCTGCCTGAGCCTCAAGGCCGGCGGCGTGGGGCTCAACCTGGTCGGCGCGGACTACGTGTTCCTGCTGGACCCGTGGTGGAACCCGGCGACCGAGGCCCAGGCCGTGGACCGCGCGCACCGCATCGGCCAGACCCGCCCGGTGCTGGTCTACCGGATGGTCGCCCGCGACACGATCGAGGAGCGCGTGGTCGAACTGCAGCAGCGCAAGGCCGAGCTGTTCGCCTCCGTCCTGGACAGCGGAGAGCACTTCTCCGCCGCGCTCACCGCCGACGACCTGCGCGGGCTGCTGGAGTAGGCGCCCGTGCCGCCCGGGGCGGTCAGGGCCGGATCAGCGCATCTCCGGCAGCGCCAGCCCCGCCGCGACGGCCGCCCCGAACAGCGCGGTGTCCCTCGACGGCGAGTAGACCACGCGCGGGGTGGGCACCGAGATCGGCAGGGACTGCAGCTGCTCGGCGACCGGTCCGTGCAGCGCCTCGCCGAGCCCCACGACGATGCCGCCGGTCAGCAGGACCGTCCGCGGGCGGAAGAGCTGGACGGCGTCCACGAGGAACGATCCGAGCCGGTAGGCGTAGATCTCGGCGGCCCCGTCGCCGTGCTCCCGCTCGAGGTCGTACAGGCCGTGCCCGCCCAGTCCCCACCACGCCTCGGTGTTGGTGCCGTCGCCGACGATCCGCCAGTGCCCGAGGTCCCAGCCGGTGTGGCCGCACGGGTGGATGAGCGCGCCGTGGTGGTTGAGTGCGCCGAACGCCAGGGACGAGCCGAGGGAGATGGCGATCCCGCCGAACTCGACGTCGGGGAGCCGCGTCAGGGCCAGGGCGTGGGCGTCCCCGTCGCCGATGACCGAGACCGGCGCGTCGATCAGCGACACCAGTTCGGTGCGCAGGTCGCCCTCCGCCCATGCGGCGGCGCGCGACAGGACGACCCGCCCGCGGTCCGCGTCGACGTGGCCGTTCAGCGACACCCCGACGCCGGCGGGGGAGCGGTCGACGGCGAGGACCGCGGTGGCGAGATCCTCGGCGGTCGCGACCTCGGCACCGTGGACGCCCACCACGTTGCCGTCCACCACGGCACCGATCCGCGTCCCGCTGCCGCCGATGTCCACGACCACGCCGTTGCGCATCGCCGCACCTCCCTTTTCCATGCCTACATTCTCCCCACTTATTCGTAGCGGGCGCGCGGAGGGTTTGCCGCCGGTGGCCCGGTCCGGGCCCTTCCCGCGGTCGGGTGTGGCGAAGATCATGTGCGGCTCGGGGATCGAAAGTCGCAGCACGCCGTTGGTAGTAGACATGACCACTACTTTTGACACCCAGAACGCGCTCGCCCTCGACGAGCAGGCGCAGGACCTGCTGTTCCGCGAGGCGCGCACGGCCAACGCCTTCACCGACGAGCCCGTCACCGATGAGCAGATCCGCGCGATCTTCGACCTGGTGAAGTGGGCGCCCACCTCCATGAACATCCAGCCGCTGCGCGCTGTCGTCATCCGCTCGGAGGAGGCCAAGGCCCGGCTACTGCCGCTCCTCGCCGAGGGCAACCGCGCCAAGACCGCTGCGGCCCCGGTCGTCGCGCTGCTCGCGGCCGACGTCGACTTCCACGACGAGCTGCCCACGCAGTTCCCGCACTTCCCCGGGGCGCGCGACCTGTTCGCCGATGACGAGGACGCCCGCGTTCGCACCGCCGAGCTCAACGCCGGGCTGCAGATCGGCTACGCGATCATCGGCATCCGTGCCGCCGGCCTCGCGGCGGGCCCGATGACCGGTTTCGATGCCGAGGCGATCTCGCGCGAGTTCTTCCCCGACGGCCGCCACCGCGTGCTCGTGGCCATCAACATCGGCAGGCCGGCCGAGGAGGGCGCCTGGTTCGACCGGCTCCCGCGGCTCGGGTACGACGAGGTCGTCGAGACCCTCTGATCGAGCTCTCCTCCACCTCTCCGACGGGCCGGGCGCCGCGGCGCCCGGCCCGTCGGCGTCTCAGCGTCTCCTGCCGCCGTCAGCCGGTGGCCGACGCCGGGCAGCCCACGACGTGCAGGGCGAACCGGTCGCCGTAGCCGAGGAGGGTCTGCGGCGGGTACGCCGAGCGCTCGGCCATGATCTCGGGTGCGTAGGGCACCGCGTGCGTGATCCCCACCGCGTGCATGAGTTCGTGCAGCGTGAGGCTGCGGGTCCAGGGATCTCCCGGGATCGGGTTGACGCTCTCCGGGCGCAGGGTGACCGCGCCCTGGACGATCAACCCGCGGGGCAGGACCCCGGGGCCTCCGACGCCCGCGACCTCCGGATTCTGAAAGTCCGGGTGGTCGCCATAGGTCACCGAGATCGCACCCTCGGCGTCCCTGTCCGACTCGGCCCCGGGGCCGAGATAACGCAGCGGTAGCCCGCTGGAGAAGGCGAGGGTCTCGACGGCCCATGCGAGGTCGGCCTCGCTGCCCGGCAGCGCGCCGAAGGAGCGCACGGGGATCTCGTAGTCGCACGGCCAGTGGGCGATGTAGCCGTCCTCGTCCACCCTCACGGTGTAGTCGTGTCCCGCGGCCAGCCCGGCCGGCGGCGGGTAGTCCTCGGGCCGTCGCGGAGACCATTCCCCGTGCAGCGGCCGGGGCGCGCCGGGGATCGTGGTGTCCGCGGCGTTGGCCTCCTGCGAGCGGAAGATGCCGCCGTTGCCGCCGGAGAGCCGGACCGCGCCCTCGCCGATCGCCGCGACGGTGTCCCGGTGCTCGGCGGGGACCTTCTCCAGCAGTGAGGGGGTCGTGCCGACCACGGCGAGCGCGATCGCGATCGGCACCACCACCGCGAGGACGTAGATGACGAACCTGGTGGCGCGGGCCACCGGACTGTAGTCGTCCACCGCGCTACAGGCCCGGTGTCGCGGCGAGAAGGAATGGGCGTGGTGAGGGGAGGTCGGTCACAGGGCTGCCCGGGGTCGAGGGGAGCGGTCGAGGGGGGCCGCGGGTTCGAAGGGAGTCTACTCAGTTGTGGACATTCGTTCACATTGGTTGGCGGTCCTCGTGACGAGAATTTTAACTTGAGTGGAATAGACTCAACCTGACAGTCGTTGTAGGGAGTGTCCGGCGGTGAACAGCGCCGGTATTGATTCCAGTACGCTCAACACTACGCCTAGAAAGGACCGGTCGATGAGCCAGTTCAACCCCACGACCAAGACTCAGGCGGCTCTCTCGGCCGCCGTCCAATCCGCGTCCGCGGCGGGTAACCCGGATGTGCGACCCGGGCACCTGCTCGTCGCCCTGCTCGAGCAGCAGGACGGGATCGCCACCCCTCTCCTCCGGGCCTGCGGGGTGGACCCGCAGCTCGCCCTGACCCAGGCCAAGGCCCTCGTCAGCGGATACCCCAAGGCGTCCGGCTCGGGGATGGCCGCCCCCAACTTCAATCGCGACGCCCTCGCCGTCGTCAACTACTCCCAGACCCTCGCGGCGGAGATGGGCGACGCCTACGTCTCCACCGAGCACGTCCTGGTCGGCATCGCCGCAGGTCACACCGGTGGGGACGCCGCCAAGCTGCTCAACGAGCTCGGCGCCACCGAGGAGGCGCTCAAGCAGGCGTTCACCGCAGTCCGCGGCAACACCCGCGTGACCACGGAGAACCCCGAGGACCAGTACCAGGCGCTCGAGAAGTACGCCACGGACCTCACCGCCCGCGCGCGGGAGGGCAAGATCGACCCGGTCATCGGACGCGACTCGGAGATCCGTCGCGTCGTGCAGGTCCTGTCGCGCCGCACCAAGAACAACCCCGTGCTCATCGGTGAGCCCGGCGTCGGCAAGACCGCCATCGTGGAGGGCCTGGCCCGCCGCATCGTCGCCGGCGACGTCCCCGAGTCCCTCAAGGGCAAGACCCTGCTCTCGCTGGACCTGGGCTCGATGGTCGCGGGCGCGAAGTACCGCGGGGAGTTCGAGGAGCGGCTCAAGGCCGTGCTCGACGAGATCACCGCGGCCGAGGGCCAGATCATCACCTTCATCGACGAGATCCACACCATCGTCGGCGCCGGCGCGACCGGCGAGGGTTCGATGGACGCCGGCAACATGATCAAGCCGATGCTCGCCCGCGGCGAGCTGCGACTGGTCGGCGCCACGACCCTCGACGAGTACCGCAAGTACATCGAGAAGGACGCGGCCCTGGAGCGCCGCTTCCAGCAGGTGTACGTGGGTGAGCCCAGCGTCGAGGACACGGTCGGCATCCTCCGTGGTCTGAAGGAGCGCTACGAGGTCCACCACGGCGTGCGCATCACCGACTCCGCCCTGGTCTCGGCCGCCACGCTGTCGGACCGCTACATCACGCAGCGGTTCCTGCCCGACAAGGCGATCGACCTGGTCGACGAGGCCGCCAGCCGGCTCAAGATGGAGATCGACTCGCGCCCCGAGGAGATCGACGCCGCCGAGCGGATCGTCCGCCGCCTCGAGATCGAGGAGGTCGCCCTGCAGAAGGAGACCGACGCCGCGTCGAAGGACCGGCTGGTCGCCCTGCAGGCCGAGCTCGCCGACGCCAAGGAGAAGCTGTCCGAGCTGACGGCCCGGTGGCAGAACGAGAAGACCGCCATCGAGGGCGTGCAGCGGATCAAGGAGGAGCTCGACGCCTTGCGCACCGAGTCCGAGAAGGCCGAGCGCGACGGCGACTACGCCCGCGTGGCCGAGATCCGCTACGGACGGCTGCCCGAGCTGGAGAAGCAGCTCGCGCAGGCGGAGGAGAGCGAGGCCGCGGCCGGCGCGATGCTCAAGGAGGAGGTCGGTCCCGAGGACGTCGCCGAGGTCGTCTCCGCCTGGACCGGGATCCCCGTGGGCAAGATGCTCGAGGGCGAGACCGAGAAGCTGCTGCGGATGGAGGACGAGCTCGGCCGCCGGGTCGTCGGTCAGCACGAGGCCGTGCGGGCCGTGTCCGACGCGGTCCGCCGCGCCCGGGCCGGGGTCGCCGACCCCAACCGGCCCACCGGCTCGTTCCTGTTCCTCGGCCCGACGGGCGTCGGAAAGACGGAGCTGGCCAAATCACTGGCCCAGTTCCTGTTCGACGACGAGCGCGCCATGGTCCGGATCGACATGAGCGAGTACTCGGAGAAGCACTCGGTCGCGCGACTCGTCGGTGCCCCTCCGGGCTACGTCGGCTACGAGGCCGGCGGCCAGCTCACCGAGGCGGTGCGCCGCAGGCCGTACACGATCGTCCTTCTCGACGAGGTGGAGAAGGCTCACCCGGACGTCTTCGACATCCTCCTGCAGGTCCTCGACGACGGTCGCCTGACCGATGGTCAGGGACGCACGGTCGACTTCCGCAACACCATCCTCGTCCTCACCTCGAACCTGGGCGCGGGCGGCACGCGGGAGCAGATGATGGACGCGGTCAAGCGGGCGTTCAAGCCGGAGTTCATCAACCGACTGGATGACGTGGTGGTCTTCGACGCCCTCAGCGAGGAGCAGCTGGAGTCGATCGTCGCCATCCAGATCGACCAGCTCGCCGAGCGGCTGAAGGCCCGGCGACTGGTGCTCGAGGTCGACGAGGCCGCCAAGGGCTGGCTGGCCCGGCGCGGCTATGACCCGGCCTACGGCGCGCGCCCGCTGCGTCGACTGGTGCAGAAGTCGATCGGCGACCGGCTGGCCCGGGCGCTGCTCGGCGGCGAGGTCCGCGACGGCGACACCGTGCGCGTCTCGCTGGCCGAGGACGGCGAGACGCTCCAGCTGAGCTGAGCCGATGCGGCGCCCGACGGGCCCGGTCACCGGAACGCGGTGACCGGGCCCGTCTCGTCGAGAAGCGCGTTCCGTACCCGCCGATCCCGGGCGATGTGCACGGAACGTACTTGTCGACGAGCCGCGCCGGATGGCGTGAAGCCTGTCACCGCAGCCGGATCGGGCCGCCCACCACGCCGCCGTACGAACTATCCTGGCCGCGTGACCAGCGACACCGTCCTCTCGACCACTCGTCCCGACAGCCCCCTTCTCGTCACGGCGCGCGAGCTGATCAACGACGTCTCCAACCTGCCGGTCCCGCCCGTCATCCTCGACGTGCGCTGGCAGCTCGGTGACGCGCTCGGGCGCGAGCATTACTGGTCCGGCCACATCCCCGGCGCGCAGTATCTGGACCTGCCGGGCGACCTCGCGGGCCAGCGCAACGTCCGCGAGGGTCGGCACCCTTTGCCCTCGCCGGAGGACTTCGAGGACGCGATGCGCCGCGTCGGTATCGACAACGACAGTCGCGTGGTGATCTACGACGACCTCGGCAACACCTCGGCCGCCCGCGCCTGGTGGCTCATGCGGTGGGCCGGCAAGAAGGACGTGCACCTGCTCGACGGCGGTCTCAAGGCGTGGATCGCGGAGGGTGAGGACCTCGCCGTGGGGCCCGGCAACCCGGTCTCGCGCGGGAACTTCACGTTCGACCTGGATCACATGCAGACGGTCGGCATCGAGGAGGCCGCCCACTGGCCGGAGCGGGGCGTGCTCATCGACGCGCGCACGCCGGAGCGCTACGAGGGCCGCACCGAGCCGATGGACTCGCGCGCCGGACACATCCCGGGCGCGGTGAACCTGCCCACGATGAACTTCATCGACGACCGCGGCCGATTCCTGCCGTCGGAGAAGTTGCGGGAGATGTTCGCCGAGGTGGGCGTGTCCGAGGGCGACGACGCGGTCGTGTACTGCGGCTCCGGAATCCACGCGTGCCACACGTTGGCGGCGATGGAGGTCGCGGGTCTCGACGCGGGGCGTCTGTTCCCGGGTTCCTGGTCGGCGTGGTCGGCGGACCGCAAGCGCCCGGTCGCGATCGGCCCGGACCCCCGCTAGTCACCCCCTCCGGCCGGTCCGGGCGCGGTTCTCAGCCGCACACGGGACCGGGAGGGGCCCACGCGCCGCGCCACCTGGACGGGCGTGTCGGTCGCGCTGACTACCCTTCAGGGCATGGTCTGGATCTGGTTCCTCGTGGCCCTCGTGCTGCTCGTCGCGGCGATCGCCCTGCTGCGCCTGGATGCCAAGCAGCGCGGCGGCGGGCGCGGCGCACAGTACGGCGACGGGCGTTCACGGGCGCGTGCCCCGTTGGCCTCTGCGGACGGCGACGCGGTCCCGGGGGGATCGGCCGGGGTCGACGACGACGAGGCCCCGCGCCC
>NZ_JAALDU010000210.1 GCF_014145015.1 Dietzia sp. E1
GGAGGTGTCGACGCCCCCGACTGACTGGGCGGCCGCCGTCGGGACGGTCGCGGGGACGACCGCGGTCAGGGTGACCGCCGCGCCGGTCAGGGCCGCCACCGCCGCGAGGGTGACGGCGGCCGGGGCGCCGGTCCGGCGGGTGGGTGACAGGCGTGAACGGGGGCGACGACGAGGCACGCCCGTCACTCTAGGTCACTCGTATCACAGAACACAGGGTGTCGGGGCGGGCGTCACGTGCGGCGGGACCGGCGACCCGGGCGCGGCTAGAGTCCGCTGTATGAGCTCTGGCCCGCCCGCGCACGCCCTGGTCCTGCGACACCGGGCCAAGCCGGGCCGTCGCGAGGAGCTCATCGAGGTGTGGCGCCGACACATGCCCGAGGCGGTGCAGGCCAACGACGGGCACCGCGCCTACGTCCTGTGCGCCTCGTGCGTCGACCCCGACGTGATGGTGGTGTTCCAGCACTACAGGGACGCGGCCGCCGCGCAGGAGTTCCTCGGCAACCCGGCCTACCTGCGGTACCTCGAGGAGTCCGGCGACCTGCTGAGCGGGCCGCCGGAGGTCGAGGCGGTCGAGCCGCTGTGGTCCAAGGCGGCCGTGGGGGACGACTGAGACCCGCGGCGGGCCGCCAGCGCCGGTTCTCCGCCCGGCCGGGGGATGTCGGGCCCACTCGGTAAAGTCAGCGCCGTGACAGCCCGCAGACCGACCTCCGATCGCAGCACCGCCGACGATCGTGCCGCCTCCGACCGACACGATGCCGCGGTGTTCTCGGGTCTGCAGGACGGCCCCGGCGACAGGCCCGATCCGGCGGAGGTCGAGGCCCGCAGGGTCCGGCTGCTGGCCGGTGCCCAGACCACCCTCAACCAGCTCGCCGACGTGCTGTCCCCGCTGGCGGCAGCGTTCGGTGAGGCCGGGCACGAGCTGTACCTCGTGGGCGGCAGCGTCCGCGACGCCGTGCTCGGGCGCCTCGGCACGGACCTGGACTTCACCACCGACGCCCGCCCGGAGGCGGTCCGGGGGATCCTCGACCGCTACGCGGACGCGGTGTGGGACACGGGGATCGAGTTCGGCACGCTGTCCGCCGTCAAGCGGGACGGGGACGGGATCGAGCAGCAGATCGAGATCACGACCTTCCGCGCGGACTCCTACGACGGGGTCACCCGCAACCCCGAGGTCGTCTACGGGGACACGCTCTCCGGCGACCTCGTGCGGCGCGACTTCACGGTCAACGCCATGGCGGTGCGTCTCCACCCAGACGGCCGGCACGAGTTCGTCGACCCGCTGAACGGTATGGACGCGCTGCTGGCCGGCGTGCTCGACACCCCGGCCGCGCCCGAGCAGTCCTTCGCCGACGACCCGCTGCGCATGCTGCGGGCGTGCCGGTTCGTCTCCCAGCTGGGCTTCACCCTCGCGCCGCGCGTGTTCCGGGCGATGACGGAGATGACCGCGGAGATCGACCGCATCACGGCGGAGCGGGTCCGGGCCGAGCTCGACAAGACCATCCTCGGCGACTACCCGATCGACGGCATCAACATGCTGTGCGAGACCGGCCTGGCCGACCACGTGCTGCCCGAGGTGCCCGGCATGAAGCTCGAGCGGGACGAGCACATGCAGCACAAGGACGTCTACTGGCACTCGCTCACCGTGCTCAAGCAGGCCATCGACCTCGAGCCGGAGGGCCCCGACCTCGTCCTGCGCTGGGCCGCGCTGCTGCACGACGTCGGCAAGCCGGCCACCCGCGCGCCCAAGCCCGGCGGCGGCGTGACGTTCCACCACCACGAGGTGGTGGGCGCCAAGATGGTCCGCAAGCGCATGCGCGCCCTGAAGTACCCCAAGCAGATGATCGAGGACGTCTCGGGACTGGTGTTCCTGCACCTGCGCTTCCATGGATACGGCGAGGGCCAGTGGACCGACTCGGCCGTGCGCCGCTACGTCTCCGACGCCGGCCACCTGCTCCCCCGCCTGCACCGGCTCGTGCGCGCCGACTGCACCACCCGCAACCGGCGCCGCGCGGCCAAGCTGCAGGCGAACTACGACTCGCTGGAGAGGCGGATCGCCCAGATCGAGGAGAAGGAGGACCTCGCCCGGGTCCGCCCCGACCTCGACGGCAACGAGATCATGACCCTGCTCGGTCTCAAGCCCGGACCCGACGTCGGTCGCGCGTGGGCGTTCCTCAAGGAACTGCGCCTGGACCGCGGCCCGCTCGACCGGGACGAGGCCGAGGCCGAACTCCTCCGGTGGTGGGCCGAGCAGAACGGCGGGGACCAGCCGACCGGGGAATCGGACACGGACCGGCAGAACGGCGACCCGGCGTGACCGGCGGAGCGGTCGACCGCTACCTCTCGTCGGCGGTCGGTCGCCTCGTCGTCGTCGTCCTCGCCGCCGTCGGCACGCTGCTGCACACCGTCGGGGTCCCCGGCCTGCAGCAGATCCCGCCGTACCGCATCGACCTCGACGTCTACCGCGTCGGCGGTCAGGTGTTCCGCGACGGCGGTGAGCTGTACGGCGAACTGCCGCAGCTCGCGCAGGGTGCGCACCTACCGTTCACCTATCCCCCGCTGTCCGCGCAGATCTTCTCGCTGCTCACGCTCGTGCCGCTGCCGGTGGCGTCCGCGCTCGTCACGCTGGCGACCATCGCGGTGCTGGCGCTCGTCGTGCAGCTGGTGCTCACGCGCACGTGCGAGCGGCCGGCGCGCGAGCTGTGGTGGCTCACGGCCGCCGTCATGGTGGTGGCGCTGTGGTTCGGCCCGGTCCGCGAGACGATCGGGTTCGGGCAGGTCAACGTGTTCCTCATGGCGCTCGTGCTGGTCGACGTCATCCTCGGCCGCGGGCGCTGGTGGGGCGGCACGCTCACCGGGCTCGCGATGGCCATCAAGCTCACGCCCGCGGTGTTCCTGCTGTACTTCTTCCTGCGGCGCGACTGGCGGGGGCTGGCCACGGCCGTGGTGTCGGCGCTGGCGTTCACCGGCCTCGGCCACCTGCTCGCGCCTGACGACTCCGCCCGCTACTGGAGCTTCGCCATCCGTGATCCCGAGCGGATCGGCGGCCTCGCGTTCACCTCCAACCAGTCGGTCAACGGCGTCGTCTACCGGCTCGGCCTCGAGGACACCGCCGCGTCGGTCGTGTGGTTCCTCGTGGCCGCGACGATCGGGCTGGGGATCGCGTGGGTCGCGTGGCGGCTGCTGCGGTCGGGCCAGGAGGTCGCCGCGGCGGTCGCGGTGGGTCACGTCGCGCTGTTCTGCTCGCCCGTCTCGTGGGGCCACCACTGGGTGTGGGCGGTGCCGGCGGTCGTGCTCGCGCTGGTGTGGGCCGACCGTGCGGGGCGGCGGGGCGACCGCGACGAGCGCCTCTGGCTGGGCCTCGCCGCCAGCGGCGTGGTGATCTTCCTCGCGACTCCCCAGTGGTGGGTGCCCAACAGCGAGGGCCGCGAGCTGGGGTGGAGCCCGGTCGAGCACCTCGTCGGCAACGCGTACCTCATCTGGGCGCTGGTGTTCCTCGCGGTGCTGGGGCTGCGGGCGGCTCGTCTCGGCCGGCCCGATCTGGGTGGCGACCCCCACCAGCCCGTGGTGCTGGACCGCGCGCTCGCCCGCTGAGCGCACCTCCCCCGACCTGTCCGGCGGGACCGCGTCAAGGGCTCCCGGTGGCCTGTGGACAACGCGGCGGACTCTCCACAGATCGGCCGGCGGCTCTGGTCGGTCCGGTTCGTGCGCGACACGATCAGCGCATGGACTACTTCTTCGGAGACGGCGTCGGTGAGCCGACGCAGTGGCAGGGCGAGCCCGACCTCACCCTCGGAACCGGCGCGCCGGACGCGCTGTGGCTCGACTTCGACGGTGACGGGTACGCCGACGACGCCCTCTGGGACTCGGACCTCGACGGCACCGCGGACCGCGTGGTGACCGACGTCGGCGCCGCCGGTCAGGTCGCCTACGCCGATGACGGCAACCGCGGCGTGTGGAACGTCCACGCGGGTGGCGTGGGGGCGCTCGCGGCGGGTTCGGTCGGCGCGGGCTCGGTGGGCGGTGGC
>NZ_JAALDU010000211.1 GCF_014145015.1 Dietzia sp. E1
GGTCATGCGCGGACCTCCGTCGGCGCGCCCGACGGGAACGTCACCCGCTTGGGCAGAGGCCGCGCGAACGTCCGCACGCGGGAGGTCCCCAGGCCCAGTCGGACCAGCGACTCGGCGTGCGCCACGGCGGCCGCGACCCCGTCGACCACCGGGACCGACAGTTCGTCGGCGATGCGCTCGGCCAGGCCCGCCATGCCGCCGCAGCCCAGGCAGATCACCTCGGCGCGGTCGTGCTCGAGCAGCAGCCGGGCCTGATCGACGATCGGGTCCAGGCTGCCCGCCGGATCGTCCTCGAGCGCCAGGACGGGGACGTCGGCGGCCCGGATGCCCGCGCACCGGGCGAGCAGGCCGGCGGTGAGCAGGCGGTCGTGGATCAGCGGGACGGTGCGGTCGAGGGTGGTGACCACGCCGTAGCGGTGGCCGAGCAGCATGGCCGTCATCGCTGAGGCCTCGGTGATGTCGACGACCGGCGCCGGGCAGATCTCCTGCAGCGCCTCGCGGCCGTGGTCGCCGTAGCCGGCCAGCACCACGCCGTCGTACGGCTGGTCGTACCGGGCGACGCGCTCGCACACGGCCACCGCGGCGAGGTGGGATTCGTAGTTCCCCTCCACCGAGGCCGGCCCGTAGTCGGGGGTGAGCGGCACGATCTCGGTGCCCGGCGACGCCGCGGCTCGGGCGGCCCGGGCGATCTCGGCCGTCATGGCCTCGGAGGTGTTGACGTTGACCACGAGCAGTCTCAAGGTGTCCACGGCGATCACCGGCCCGCGAAGTGGGGATGGGAGGGCAGCGCGGACATGGCCCGGCGTCGCTCCCGCTCGATGTGCACGATCGCGCACGAGCCCGCGAGCTCGGCGTTGCCGGTCGTGACGGCCTCCACCAGGAGGACGTGCTCCTCGTGCCGGCTCTCGCGGTCGTGGTGCTGGCTCACGCCGTTGAGCCGGTCGGTGCGGTCGGCGAGCGGCGCCATCACCCGCTCGAGCAGCGGGTTGCCGGCCAGAGCCACGATCTCGGCGTGGAGCAGCCCGTTGCAGCACATGAAGTGGCGGTGGGCGTCGCCGGTGGCCTCGCCGTCCAGCGCGGACCGGGCGTCGGCGAGCAGAGCCAGCAGCGCCGCGGGATCCGCGCCCTCGGCGACCCGGGCCGCGGCGAGCCGGGCGACCGTCGCCTCGATGGGTCCGCGCAGCTCGAAGAGTTCGTCGAGGTCGTCGAACGACACGTGGGTGACAACAGCCGGACGGCGTGGCTCGATCCGCACGAACCCGCCGGCCTCCAGGCGGGGCAGGGCCTCTCGGACGGGCACGCGCGAGACCTCCAGCCGCTCGGCGAGGTCGCGCTCGCGCAGCGGCGTCCCCGCGTCGATGCGCGCCTCGATGATGTCGGCGCGCAGTCGGGCGTAGACGCGATCGACCAGGTTGACCTCGGCCGATGTGTCGGATCCCGCGGACGAGGGCTCGGCCGCGGCGGCCACGCTGCCGGTGGGATTAACGGGTTCTTTACCTGACGCTGACGGGTCGGTCATCACGCACGCTCACTCTCGGTCATGGCATTCAGGTATACCAATCGATCGTTACGGCGATGTATCGGCGAGAATTCCCCGGGCTCGGCGGCTCGATCGGACCGACGGGTATACCCCCCACCGCCACCGTGCGCGCTCGCCTCCCGCGGGCCCTACTCCGGAGGAACCCATGACCATCGCCCCCGACACCCCGCCCCAGGCGGCAGGTGTGACCGCCGCGCCGAGCTCGCCGCCGGCGCCCGCGTCGCCGTACGGCTCCTACGACCCCCTCCTGGTCAACGAGGAGCTGGCGCCGCTGAAGCAGCAGCGGTGGAAGGCGTACAACATCTTCGCGTTCTGGATGTCGGACGTGCACTCGGTCGGCGGCTATGTCACCGCCACGTCGTTGTTCGCCATGGGTCTGGCCTCGTGGCAGGTGTTCGTGGCGATCGTCATCGCGATCCTGTTCGTGAACCTGGCCGTCAATCTCATCGCCAAACCGAGTCAGGTCACCAGCGTCCCGTTCCCGGTGATCTGCCGCGCGGCGTTCGGCATCAAGGGCGCCAACATCCCCGCTCTCATCCGAGGCGTCATCGCCGTGGTCTGGTACGGCATCCAGACGTTCCTCGCCTCGCAGGTGCTGGTCATGCTCATCCTCAAGCTGTGGCCGTCGATGGCCGAGTACGCCGATGAATCCCAGCACTCGTTCCTGGGCCTTCACCCGGTGGGGTATCTCGCGTTCTTCATCATGTGGGGCCTGCAGATCGTGGTGTTCTGGCGCGGCATGGCGGCCATCCGCCGCTTCATCGACGTGGCCGGGCCCGCCGTCTACGTGGTGATGTTCGCGCTGGCCGGCTACCTGGTGGTCAAGGCCGGCGGCTTCGGCGCCCTGGACTTCTCGCTCGGCAGCGAGCCGCTCACCGGCGGCCAGGCGGTGTTCGCCTTCTTCGCCGCGATCGCGATCATGGTGTCCTACTTCTCCGGCCCCAGCCTGAACTTCGGCGACATCTCCCGCTACGGCGAGTCGTACGCGGCCGTCAAGCGGGGCAACTTCCTGGGCCTGCCGGTCAACATCCTGTTCTTCTCGGCCCTGGTCGTGGTGACCGCCGCCGCGACGCTGCCGGTCTACGGGCAGATCATCACCGACCCCGTCCAGACGATCGAGGCCATCGACAGCACCACGGCCGTCGTCCTCGGCGCGCTCACGGTGATCGTCGCGACCATCGGCATCAACATCGTGGCCAACTTCATCGCCCCGGCCTTCGACTTCTCGCAGGTCGCCCCCACCAGGATCAGCTGGCGCACGGGCGGCATGATCGCCGCCGTCGGCTCACTCCTGCTCACGCCGTGGAACCTGTACGACTCCGCCGACGTCATCAAGTACACGCTCGGCATCCTGGCCTGCTTCATCGGCCCGCTGTTCGGCGTGCTGATCACCTTTTACTACTACGCCGCAAAACAGCGGGTGAAGGTCGACGACCTCTACTCCTCCGCGCCCACCGGGAAGTACTGGTACACCGGCGGCTTCAACACCAACGCGGTGGCGGCCACCGTGATCGGCGCCGCCGTCGGCATGTGCTTCGTGCTGATCCCCGCGATGGGCCACCTCGGCGACTTCTCGTGGTTCGTCTCCTGCGGCGTGGGCGCCCTGGCGTTCTACCTCCTCGAGCGCTCGCGGCCGCAGACCGCGCCCCTGCCCACCGACGCCGAGCTCGAGCCCAACGTCCGCGTCGACGGTGGCGTGGCGCACGGCTGAACCGGCCCCACACCAGGACCCGCATCGCGACCCCACAACGCAGCCCCTGCCGGAGGACGTCTCTCCGGCGGGGGCCGCGCCCGTGTCCGGGTGCTCAGTCGTGCCGCGCGCCCATGAGGTGCAGAATCCGGTGCACGGTGTCGTCGACGAGGGTGTAGCGCACGATCCGGCCGTCGGTCTCGTCCCGGGTCGCGGACACCCAACCCTGCTCCCGCAGGATCCGCAGCGCCTGGGACGCCGCGTTGCGGGTGATACCCACCGCCTCCGCCAGGTCGGACACCGTCGCGACGACCGGCCCGGCGTGGTGCATGTGCGCGAGGAGCCCGAGCCGGGTGGGGTCGGCGAGGAGGTCGAACCGCGCGGCCCAGTCGTCGACGTCCATCGGTTCCTCCGTAACAGCGGCGACACATTCCGCCTCTACGCTCCCCGCAGTATGTGTCCGCGCGGACACGTATCTCTAGCAGGCAGGAGCTCCTCTTGAGACCGTTCTACGCTGCCGCCGGCGCCGCCGTCGCACTGGCCGTGCTCGCGTCGGGCTGCGCGATGCCCACGGCCGGCGGGGCGGGTGGGCCGGGCAGCACGG
>NZ_JAALDU010000212.1 GCF_014145015.1 Dietzia sp. E1
CGGCCCCGCCCACGAAGGGCGGGGCCGCCGCTCGTCTGTGCCGGTGCCCGCGTGGTCGTCGCCGCGGCCACCGGGCACCGGGCACCGGCCGTCAGCGGAGCCTGCGGGGCCCCTCGTTCCCGCTGAAGCGGGGCGGCGGACCGAGCCGCACAGTGGCGTAGAGCACGGAGAGCCCGTCGGGTGCGGCCAGTCCGGGGTCGATCGCCAGGCGGCGCAGTTCGGGGACGTCCTCCACCAGACATGACACCCGCCCCATGAGTTCCACAAGTGCGTCGCGGTCGACCGGCGCGTCCCCCGCGTAGCCGTCGAGGATCGGCGCCGCCCGCGGTCTGCCGAGGAGCGCCGACGCCTCGGAGGGGGAGATGGGCAGTGTGCTGAACGCCCGGTCGGCGAGCAGGTCGGAGAGCATCCCGGACAGTCCGAACGAGATCAACGAGCCGAAGATCGGGTGGTCCGCGACGCGGATGGTCACCGCGACGCCCTTCGTGGCCATCTTCTGCACGTGCAGCGACCGCGACCCGGTCGTGGACTGGAGCAACGCGAAGGCGTGCCGCACCGCCGCGGAGTCGGCGAGGTCGAGGCGGACCCCCGACTGGTCGCTGCGGGTGCGCCACCGGTCACTCATCGCCTTGACCGCTACCGGGTAGCCCAGCTCGTCGGCCGCCATCACGGCCTGATCGACGTCGGTGACGACGCGGTAGTCGACGATGTCGATCCCGTAGCACTCGAGCAGGGCCCGGACCTGGCCCTGCGTGAGCTCGAACGACTCGGTCCCGGCGTGGAGCTGGGACAGCGAGTCCACGAGCTCGCGGGCCCGCGCGCGGTCGATGTCCGGATACTCGGCGGGCTCCTCGGCGGGCCGGTCGAGCCACTCCGCATACCGCCGGGCCCGCACGAGCGCCGACACCGCGCGTTCCGGGTAGGGGTAGGACGGGATCGAACCGCGGGCCGCCACGCCCGACTCGTCCGTCACGGTCAACCCCTCGGGCAAGCCCTCGCCGGCGAGGAACGTACTCACCACCGGCTTGGCGCTCTCCGCCGCCGCCGCGCGGATCGCCTCGGCATAGGAGTCCGGATCCGTGGCGACCGGCGGGACGAACACCGTGAGAACCGAGTCGACCTCGTCTCGCGCGAGCGCGTCCGCGATGGCCTCGCGGAACTGTTCGGGCGACGCCCCGGCACCCAGGTCCACGGCGTGGGAGACGGTGAACCCCTGCTGGCGGGCGGAGTCCGCGCCGAGCCTGCCGACGGCCGAGGAGTTGCCCACGATCCCCAGGCGGCCGCCGGTGGGCAGCGGTTGGTAGGCGAGCAGGGTGGCGGTGTCGAACATGTCGGTGATGGAGTCCACCTGGATGAGGCCGGAGTCGCGGAACAGTCCCCCGATCGCGTTCGCGGTAAGCCCCTCCACGCCGGACTCCAGGTCGTCCACGGCCCGCCGCACGACCACGACCGGCTTGTTGCGGGCCACGCGCCGCGCGATCCGCGAGAACTTGCGGGCGTTACCGAAGCTCTCAAGGTAGAGCAGGACCACCTCGGTCGAGGTGTCCGTGTCCCAGTACTGCAGCAGGTCGTTACCGGACACGTCCGCGCGGTTGCCGGCGGAGACGAACGTCGACAGCCCGAGCCCGCGCCGCGCCGCGGCGGCGAGGATCGCGATGCCGAGCGCACCGGACTGGCAGAAGAATCCGGCCCGGCCCGGGCCGGGGACGACCTCGGCCAGCGTGGCGTTGAGCTTGACGTCGGCGGAGGTGTTGATCACACCGAGCGCGTTGGGGCCGACGACGCGCATCCCGTGCGCCCTGGCCTCGCTGACCAGTCGTCGCTCCGAGACGACTCCCGCGCTCCCCACGTCGGAGAACCCGGCGGAGATGACGACGAGCGTCGACACCCCCTTGGACAGGCAGTCGTCGAGGACCTCCGACATCGAGGCGGCGGGCACGGCGACGACGGCGAGGTCGACGGGATCCGGGATGTGCCGGACGCTCGCGTACGCGCGGACCGACTGCACCGAGGTGGCGTCCGAGTTGACGGGGTAGACGGGGCCGGCGAACCCGTTTCCGATGAGGTTGCGCATGACGGTGTGGCCGATCTTGCCCACCTGGTCGGACGCGCCGATCACGGCGACCGATCCCGGGTTCAGCACCCGCGCCAGGCTCCGGGCCTCCGCCGCGGCCTCCCGCGAGTTCCGGACGTTCGTCAGCGCCTCGGTGGGATCGATGGCGAACTCGAGGTGCAGCGTGGAGCCGTCGAAGGACCGTGAGATCTCGTACCCGGCTCGGCGGAACACCTGGATCATCGACCGGTTCTCGGAGAGGACCTCAGCCTCGAAGTGGTCGATCCCGCACTCGGCCGCCGCGCCGGCCAGGTGCTCGAGGAAGATCGAGCCCAGCCCCCGGCCCTGGTGCTGGTCGGAGATCGTGAAGGCGACCTCCGCGAACGTGGAGTCCGGCAGCCGTTCGTAGATCGCCATCCCGATGATCTCCGCGCCCAACTCGGCGACGAACGCCATCCGGTCGCGGTAATCGACGTGGGTCATCCGCCGTAGTTCCCGATCGCTCAGGACGTCCCGGGATCCGAAGTAGCGCAGGTAACGGGTGCGTTCGGACAGGCTGGTGTGGAAGCGGGCGATCTTCTCGGCGTCGTTGGGCAGGATCGGGCGGATCCGCACCGCCCGGCCGTCCGAGCCGAGGACGTCCGCGGCCCACTCGTGCGGGTAGCCCTCGGGGTACTCGTCGACCGAGGTGTCGGTCGAGGCGTGCTCGGGCGGATCGACCGCGGGGGGCGGATCGCCCGGACGCCCGCCGGGTTCCGGGGTCTCGGTCGCGGTGGGGCCGGTCGAGGGGTCGCCGGGGTGCGCCATGGGGTCCTCCAATGCGAGGTCGTGCCGGACGGGGCTCGAGAAGCGGTCAGTCCCGGGGGTCGTCGGGATCGAGCCCCAGCAGGGGGTAGACCGTGCGACGGGTGTCGAGGATCGACTGGTCCAGCCGGGCCAGCGAACGGTCCATCTCGACGCCGCGGTCGGCGCCCGCCGGCTCCCAGGGCGCGAAGGCCGGCTCCTCGCCGTCGCCCATCACCCTCGGGACCCGATCGGGAACGGTGAGCCGGCCGGCGGCGGACCGCCACCCCTCCGGGATCTCCGTGCCCGGGTCGACAGGCACCCCGAGCACCGCCGCGATGAGGTGGGTCCACGAGCGTGGGACCACCCGCACCAGCTCGTAGCCGCCGCCGCCGACCGCGATGAGGCGCCCCTCGCACAGCTCGTCGGCCAGTGCGATGACGTCGAGGTAGGACCGCCGGTGTCCGTCGACGGTCAACGACAGATCGGCGAGGGGGTCCTCGCGGTGCGAATCGCACCCCGCCTGCAGGACGATGATCTGCGGTTCGAACGCGCGCAGGACGCCCGGGACCACGGCGTGGAAGCCGCGGAGCCAGAGGTCGTCGGTGACCGCGGGCAGGAACGCGAGATTGACGGACGTGCCCTCCGCGCGGCCCACGCCGGCCTCCGACGCCCAACCCGTCGACGGCCACAGGGTCGCGGGGTGCTGGTGCAGGGAGACCGTGAGCACGCGGGGGTCCTCGTAGAAGGCGGTCTGGACGCCGTCGCCGTGGTGGACGTCGATGTCGACGTAGGCGATGCGGTCGAACCCGTTGTCCAGCAACCAGCTGATCGCCACGGCCGCGTCGTTGTACACGCAGAAGCCGGCGGCGGCCGCGGGCATCGCGTGATGCATGCCACCTGCGACGGAGACCGCGCGCGTCGCGGCCCCGCTGGCCACCGCGCGGGCGGCCGTCAGCGTGCCACCGGCGACCGCCGCGCTGGCCTCGTGCATCGCCGGGAACGTCGGGTTGTCGGCCGTGCCCAGGCCGTGGCTCATCCCCACGTGCTCCCCCGGCGGCAGGTCGCCGGCCGCCTTCACGGCGTCGATGTAGCGCGAGGTGTGCACCCGCAGCAGCTCGTCGTCACCGGCCGTCCCGGGTTCGAGCAGTTCCACCCCCTGCAGCACGCCGAGTTCGGTGGCCAGCGACATGGTCAGGTCGAGGCGCCTCGGACTCATGGGGTGATCGGCGGAGTGTCGGTACTCGAGCAGCGACGGGCTCCACACCACCTTCGCCTCGACGCCGTCCGCGATCCCGGCCATGGCCACCGCCCTCCCGTCGGACCGGGTCTCTCCCGGCCCCTCGCACCCCGCCAGATCCGTGGGGTACGTCACCTCACGAATCTACGCGGCGACGACGGGGGCGGCCGATGAACGTCGGCTCCCCACCCCGGTCGGTGGCCCGACGGTAGTCTCGGTGTGAGAACCCGGTCGGTGTCGTCACCCACCGGGATGTCGATTCGAATCCAGACGTGGAGGACTGCAGCGTGAAGGACCTGGTGGACACCACCGAGATGTACCTCCGCACCATCTACGAACTCGAGGAGGAGGGCGTGATCCCGCTGCGGGCGCGGATTGCGGAGCGCCTCGAGCAGAGCGGCCCGACCGTGAGCCAGACGGTGGCCCGGATGGAGCGCGACGGGCTGGTGCTCGTCGCACCCGACCGGCACCTCCAGCTCACCGCCACCGGGCGCGAGCTCGCGGTGGACGTGATGCGCAAGCACCGCCTGGCCGAGCGGCTCCTGGTGGACGTGATCGGGCTCGAGCTCGAGAAGGTCCACGCCGAGGCGTGCCGGTGGGAGCACGTGATGAGCGACGACGTCGAACGGCGTCTCATCGAGGTGCTCGACGACCCCCGGACGTCGCCCTACGGCAATCCGATCCCCGGTCTGGACCGCATCGGCTACGCCGAGTCGACGCTCGACCACGGCGACCACGTCCGGCTATCCGCGCTGCCCACCGACACACCGCACACCGTGCGCATCCGGGCGATCGGCGAGAACGTGCAGATCGACACGGACCTGATCTCCGAATTCCGCGCCGCCGGCGTGGAGCCGCTCAAGACCGTCACCGCGACCCGCCGCGGGCACCTCGTCGAACTCGACTCGGGGGACGGCCGCACCGTCGAACTCGACGGCGACCACGCCCACGCCATCCAGGTCGAGATCCTGTCGTGAAACTCCTCGTCACCGGCGGGGCCGGGTACGTCGGCGGAGTGTGCGCCACCGTCCTCATCGAGCGCGGGCACGAGGTGGTGATCCTCGACGACCTGTCCACCGGTAACCGGGACGGCGTCCCCGAGGGGGCGACCTTCCTCGAGGGTGACGTCGCCGCCCGCGCGGGCGAGGTCCTCGACCCGTCCTTCGACGGCGTGCTGCACTTCGCCGCGCGCTCGCTCGTCGGCGAGTCCGTCGAGAAGCCCGAGGAGTACTGGCAGGGCAACGTGGTCACGTCGCTGGCCCTGTTGGACGCCATGCGGGCGGCCGGTGTCGGGAACCTCGTGTTCTCCTCCACCGCGGCCACCTACGGCGAGCCCGAGCAGGTGCCCATCACCGAGGACATGCCCACCCGGCCGACCAACACCTACGGGGCGACCAAGCTGGCGATCGACCACGCCATCACCTCGTACGCGGTCGCGCACGGACTCGCCGCGACCAGCCTGCGCTACTTCAACGTCGCCGGCGC
>NZ_JAALDU010000213.1 GCF_014145015.1 Dietzia sp. E1
CGGGCCCGCGCATGACGGTGTACGGGACCTCGGTGCCGTCGTCGCTCACGGCGGTGTGGCGGGTGACCTCGATGCCGGACGTGTCGAACCGGTGCGGGGTCGCGCCGAGGGTGGTGGTGCTGCCGTCGGCGCGCAGGAGCACCAGCGACGGCGGCACGACCGGCCCGGAGACCGCGAGCACGGCGTCGTCGGGGTGCGGCCGCTCGCCGTCCGACTGCCCTCCTCCCGCCGGCCCGGAGTCCGCCTGCTCGCCGTCCCGCATCCCGGACAGCCGGTCGCAGGACAGCACGTCGATCGACACGTGCTCGGGCAGGCCCTCCACCGGCAGCGGCGTCCAGCCGCCGTCGGCGGAATCGGGGATGGCGTAGGCCTCGACCCGCGACTCGGTGTCGTCGAGGACCGTCAGCAGGATCCGACCGCGGCCCCAGGTGATGTCCTCGACGGTCGTGGACGGGGTGGGGGAGAACAGGACGACCGGCTCGGGCAGGCGCTCGGGGTCGGCGTCCACGGCGGACCACGGCACGACGAGCACCGACCCGCCGGGATGGGTCCGGCCCGCGATCTCGAGATCGGTACGCGGCCGCAGGAGGAGCCAGTCGCCGCACGAGGTGATGTCGCAGTCCTCGGGCACGGGCACGGCGCGCGGTCCGGTCGTGGTGGGGTCGGTACCGGGGGTCCAGAAGACCTCCTGCGAGGTGTGGAAGTCCGGTGCCCGGCTGGCGAGGAACCTCCCCGTCGTCTGGTCGTGGGAGGCGCCCACCGCGACGTCGTCGGTCCGGCCCTCGAAGATCACGGGCGCCTGCGCGGGGTCGGTGCCGCGCCGCCACAGCCGCACGACGCGCGCGTAGCCCGAGTCGGTGGCGTCGGAGCCCTCCGGGTCGAGCGGCGCGGTGAGGAGCACCGTGTCGCGGTCGACCCACGACACCGAGCACTTGGCCTCGGTCAGTCGGAAACCGCCTTCCGAGGCGGGGACGAAGCGCCGCTCGACGAGGTCGAACTCACGGATCTCGACGGCGTCCGCGCCGCCTCGGGACAACCGCAGTATCGCCCGGTCGTCGGCGGGCCGGCGGACGACCGTGCCCGAGTACACCCAGTTGACGCCCTCCTCGTCGGCGAGCGCGTCGACGTCGACGAGCGTCTCCCACGCCGGGTGGTCGACGCCCGGTGCGCCCTCGGCCAGGACCGACCACGGCACGCGGCGCCACAGCCCACGACGGTGGTCCCCGTCCTTCCAGAGTGTGTACGCGTGGCGGCCGCGCAGGACGGGCCAGGCGATCCGGTCCGTGGCGTCGAGGATCTCCAGCGCCCGGGTGTAGGAGGCCTCGGCGTGCTCGCCGGCGGCGAGATCGGCCACCGTGCGGTCGCTGCGCGTCCGCACCCACTCCAGGGCCTCGGGGGCGTCGACGTCCTCGAGATGGAGGTACGGATCAGTGCTGGGGGAAACCGTCATGCCCCGATGATGCCGTGACCGCCCCGGCGTGACGGAGCCGACATGTCGGCCGGGAGTCCAGTTCTTCACAGACTCTTGTTATGAGTCCGTGCCGTAAGTAGCATCATCCCTGCGCGCGGGTCGTCTGACCCGGCCATTCTCGGGAACCCCGGAATGCACCCTCGATAAACGGAGACACATAATGGATTCTCTCAATCTCGGCTCGGTCACGGAGTCCCTCGGCGCCGGCACCGGCAGCTCCACCAAGGCCATCACCGACCAGATCGCCGAGACCGTCGGCGACCTCGTCGAGACCGCGCTTCGTCAGGTCCTGGGCAACCTGTCCTGACGTCGCCCGCAGGCATCCCGACGCCGCCCCTTCCGCCGGGAGGGGGCGGCGTCGGGCATTTCGGGTGCGATTAGGGGCGGCTCGGCGTGCCTGCGACACGCGTTGCGCATACTCTGTGTGTCGTGGCTGACACTCATTTCGACCTGATCGTCCTCGGCGCGGGCCCCGGTGGCTACGTCGCCGCAATCCGTGCCTCGCAGCTCGGCCTCAAGGTGGCCGTCGTCGAGGAGAAGTACTGGGGCGGCGTGTGCCTCAACGTGGGCTGTATCCCCTCCAAGGCGCTGCTGCGTAACGCGGAGCTGGCCAACACCGTTCAGCGTGACGGCAAGCTGTTCGGTATCTCCGGCGACGTCTCCTTCGACTTCGGCGCGGCCTACGACCGCAGCCGCAAGGTCTCGGACGGCATCGTCAAGGGCGTCCACTTCCTCATGAAGAAGAACAAGATCACCGAGATCAACGGCTACGGGACGTTCACCGACGCCAAGACGATCGAGGTCGACGGCACGGAGTACACGTTCGACAACTGCATCATCGCCACCGGCTCCGTGGTCAAGACCCTCCCGGGCGTCGAGCTGAGCGAGAACGTGGTGAGCTACGAGGAGCAGATCCTCTCCCGCGACCTGCCCGACTCGATCGTCGTGGTGGGTGCCGGCGCGATCGGCATGGAGTTCGCCTACGTGATGAACGCCTACGGCGTCGAGGTCACGATCGTCGAGTTCATGGACCGCCTCCTGCCCAACGAGGACGAGGAGGTGTCCAAGGAGATGGTCAAGCACTACAAGAAGCTCGGCATCAAGCTCCTCACCGGGCACAAGACCACCAAGATCACCGACAACGGTGACTCGGTGGAGGTGGAGATCGAGAAGAAGGACGGCGGGGACACCCAGACGGTCACCGTGGACAAGGTCCTCATGGCCGTCGGCTTCGGCCCCCGCGTCGAGGGCTTCGGCCTGGAGAACACCGGCGTCCAGCTCACCGACCGCGGCGCGATCGACATCGACGACCACATGCGCACCAACGTCGACGGCATCTACGCCATCGGCGACGTCACCGGCAAGCTGCAGCTCGCCCACGTGGCCGAGGCGCAGGGCGTCGTCGCCGCCGAGACGATGGCCGGCGCGGAGACCCAGACCCTGGGCGACTACCGCATGATGCCGCGCGCCACGTTCTGCCAGCCGCAGGTCGCGTCGTTCGGGCTCACCGAGGCCCAGGCGAGGGACGAGGGATACGACGTCAAGGTGGCCAAGTTCCCGTACTCCGCCAACGGCAAGGCGCATGGCCTCGGCCACGCGGTCGGCTTCGTGAAGATCGTCGCGGACGCCACCCACGGAGAGCTGCTCGGCGGTCACCTCATCGGCCCCGATGTCTCCGAGCTCCTGCCGGAGCTGACCCTCGCGCAGATGTGGGACCTCACCGCCGCCGACGTCGCCCGCAATGTGCATACGCACCCGACGCTGTCCGAGGCCATGAAGGAGGCCGTCGAGGGCATCGCCGGCCACATGATCAACCTCTGACGGTCCGCCTCGCGAGGCGCCGACCCCCGCGAAGCCCCGTAGCTCCGCCCCGCTGCTCGCCGGTTCGCCCGGCCGGGCGGCGGGGCGGAGTGCCGTCCGGCGGGGGATCCCCGGGCGCGGTCGGAATCCGCGGGCGGTCCGTCGGGCACACCCGGCGTGCGCCCGGCGGCCTGCCCGGCGGTCTGCCCGACGCGGGGAGCAACCCGTCCACAGCTGACGGAACGATCGGGCCCCGGCCGACGAAAAGACCGTTCCGCACGGACCCACTCGGGCGACGTGTGCGAAACGGTCTTCTCGATGGCGCGGACCCGCCGGCCGCGGGGTCACTCGGCGTTGACGAGCTTCTCCATCTGCGTCGTGTAGATCGCGTCGAGGGCGCCGGCGGCCGTCGGCAGCACCGGGTCGGCCGCGGGATCGTCGCCGCGGGCCGCGTACTCCACGCTCACCGTGGTGTCGCGGGCGTACCCGTGGATCGCGATGGCCCGGCTCAGGGTCTTCTTCCCGTCCGGCTGCGTGGTGATGAAGTCGCTGGTGACGCGGAAGCCCTCGGCGCCCGCGATCTCCGGCGCGTCCTGCACCGACATGACGAGCTCGACATCGGGGTTCGAGGTGCTTCGCGCGGTGGTGCACGCCTCGTAGAGGGAGCGGTCCATGAAGTCGTCGAGCCGGCCGCTCACCATGCCGATGCCGAACCGGTGCTCGGTCTCGTCGGTCTCGGACTGCTTGTAGCGCACCGCCGCGGTCACGCCGTCCGTGGTTGCGTGGTTGGAGACGGTCTCGAGGCGCGAGACCTTGTCGCAGGCCGGGTCGTCCATGAGCTGACGCTGCTGGTCGGCGACGAGCTTGTCGACGGCCTCCTGGAGCATCGGCCGGTCGAGCACCTGGACGATGCCACCCCCCGGGGCCTCGCCCTCGGCCAGCACGAGCTCTTCGACGGGCGCCTGCGGGGCCGAGTCGTCGACGGTCGGCGAGGCCGACGCCGAGGTCGACGTGTCGCCCGACTGCTCGGCCTCGGCGCCGGAGTCGTCCGACGAACAGGCCGTGAGAGCTGCCGCGGTGACCAGCGCGAGGCCGGCGGTCGCGACGCGGCGGGGGGTGCGGGTGCGGAGGCGCATCTCTCTCCTTTGTCTTCGGTTACCCACATAGTGCCACCGTCGTACCGCTATCTGTGCATCGTGCCCCGCGTGCGGCGCGCTGCGGAAATCCCGCGGGCACGCCCGTGGAACGCCGGATACATCAAAAGCGACCGCGGGGGCCCGAAGTCGGGGGCACCGCCCGCAGAGGTGGAAGCGGTGGAAGTGCCCCGGTGTGACTACCCTTGGTGCCGCACGCGCGGAGCCTCTCGGCGCCGATGACCCCTGATATAGGACAGACGATATGGACCATGACGGTGTGGACGCCGTGCTCTTCGACCTCGACGGGGTGATCACCCCGACGGCGGAGAAGCACATGGAGGCGTGGAACCGGATGTTCAGCGCGTACTTCGACGCCCGCGGGATCGACCCGTACTCGGATGAGGACTACTTCCGCTTCATCGACGGCAAGCCGCGCCTCGAGGGCATCGCGTCGATGCTCGCCGCGCGGGGCCTCACCCTGCCCGAGGGGAGTGACGACGACGAGGCGGGCCCGGACGCGGACACCCTGCACGGACTCGGTACGCGCAAGAACGTGATCTTCCGTGAGCTGCTCGACGAGGGGATCGAGGCCTACCCCGGCTCGGTCGCCTACCTCGACGCGCTCGACGCCGCCGGCATCGCCTCCTGCGTCGTCTCGAGCTCGAAGAACGCGGAGGCCGTGCTCACCGCCGCCGGGCTGCGCGACCGGTTCGACGTGATCGTCGACGGCGTGGTCGCCGCCGCCGAGGGCATCCCCGGCAAGCCGAGGCCCGACACGTACCTGCGGGGCGCCGAGCTGCTCGGCGTCCCCGCGGAGCGCTGCGTCGTGATCGAGGACGCCGTGTCCGGTGTGCAGGCCGGCGCTGCCGGCGGGTTCGCGCGAGTGGTCGGCGTAGACCGCGGGGCCGGGCGCGAGGCCCTGCTCGCGGAGGGGGCCGACCTCGTCGTCGTCGACCTCTCCGAGCTCATCCCCGGACTCACGGAGGCACGACGGTGACCCGCATCCCCATCTCCCGTGGCCCGGTACACGACACCGTCGGCCAGTCGGTGCCCGGCAACATCCGCACCACCTACGGCGTCAACCTCCGCAGCCACCTCGAGGTGCCGGAGATCAACCGCTCCACCCACCCCGCCGACCCGTGGCGCTGGGTCGAGACCAGCCCCAAGGCGTCCCCGCTCGGCGTTGCCGAGACGCAGTTCGCCGTGGCCAACGGGTACCTCGGCATGCGCGGTAACCCCGAGGAGGGGCGCGACTCCTCCCAGCACGGCACGTTCGTCAACGGCTTCCACGAGACGTGGCACATCCAGCACGCCGAGGACGCGTACGGCCTCGCGCGCGAGGGCCAGACCATGATCCAGGCCCCCGACACCAAGACGATCCGCCTCTACGTCGACGACGAGCCCCTGCGGTTGAGCGTCGCCGACCTCGAGCACTACGAGCGCAGCATCGACTTCCGCGACGGGATCCTGCGCCGCGAGCTCATCTGGCACACGCCGGCCGGCAAGAAGGTCGTCATCCGCACCACCCGCATGGTGTCGATGGTGGAAAAGCACCTCGCCGTGATGACCTACGAGATCGAGCTCCCCGAGGAGCCCGCCCCGGTCGTCATCTCCTCCCAGGTCCTCAACCGCCAGGACGGCGAGGACGAGTACGGCTCCGCCGCCGACGTCCCCGAACAGGGCTTCGACCCCCGCCGCGCCGAGGGACTCGACCACCGCGTCCTCGAGTCGCAGCTGTGCGAGGGCCAGCGCGGCTACCAGGTGCACGGCTACCGCTGCGCCAACTCGGGCATGACCATCGCCGTGGCCGTCGACCACCTCCTCGAGACCGAAGACGACGTGGCCCTGAGCCACGAGATCGACGACGACTCGTCAAAGGTCGTCTACCACGCGCACGTCACCCCGGGTCGCGTGCTCAAGCTGACCAAGTTCGCGGCGTACCACACGTCCGAGGTCGTCCCCGCCGTCGAACTCGCCGAGCGGTGCTCGCGCACCCTGAGCCGGGCCCGCGAGCGCGGCGTGGAGGACCTGCACCGCACCCAGCGCGACTGGTACGACCACTTCTGGGAGCGGGCCGACGTCGAGGTGGACGGCCCCGCGGAGACGCAGCAGGCTATCCGGTTCAACCTCTTCCAGCTGGCCCAGGCGTCCGCCCGCGCGGAGTACAACGGCATCGCCGCCAAGGGCGTCACCGGCAGCGGGTACTCCGGTCACTACTTCTGGGACACCGAGACCTACGTCCTGCCGTTCCTCACCTACACGATGCCGCGGTTCGCCCGGAACGCCCTGCGCTTCCGGTACAACATGCTCGACAAGGCGCGGGAGCGGGCGAAGTTCCTGTCCGTCAACGGCGCGCTCTACCCGTGGCGCACGATCAACGGCGAGGAGGCGTCCGCCTACTACGAGGCCGGCACCGCGCAGTACCACATCAACGCCGACATCGCGCACGCCCTGATCAAGTACCTGTGGGCCACCGAGGACCGCGAGTTCATGATCCGCGAGGGCGTGGACATGCTCGTCGAGACCGCGCGGATGTGGGTCTCCCTCGGGTTCTTCGACGGCGACGGGATGTTCCACATCCACGGGGTGACCGGGCCCGACGAGTACACGACCGTCGTGGACAACAACCTGTTCACCAACGTGATGGCGCGCTTCAACCTCGTCGCCGCGGCGATCGCCTGCAAGCGGATCGCCGAGCTGGAGGACGGTAAGTGGGAGGCGATCTGCCGGCGCCTGAAGCTCCGCGACGAGGAGATCGCCGAGTGGAAGCGCGCCGCCAACAACATGGTGATCGCGTTCGACGAGGAACTGGGCGTCCACCCGCAGGACCAGGACTTCCTCGCCAAGGAGGTCTGGGACCAGGACCTCGAGGAACCCCGCCGGCCGCTCCTGCTGCACTTCCATCCGCTGGTCATCTACCGGCATCAGGTGCTCAAGCAGGCCGATGTCGTGCTGGCCATGTTCCTGCGTGGTGACGAGTTCAGCGAGGAGCAGAAGCGGGCGAACTTCGAGTACTACGACCCGTTGACCACCGGCGACTCCACCCTGTCGGCCGTGGTGCAGGCGATCATCGCCGCCGAGATCGGATACTGCGACGAGGCGTTTGAGCACTTCCAGAAGGCCCTCGTGGTGGACCTGGCGGACGTGCACGGTAACGCGTCCGACGGCATCCACGTGGCCTCCACCGGCGGTGTCTGGTCGGCGCTGGTCAGCGGCTTCGGCGGGATGCGCGACTACCGTGGCGACATCTCGTTCGACCCGCGGGTGCCCGCGCAGTGGGGGTCGCTGACGTTCCGGATGACGGTGCGGGGCACACACGTGCGGGTCCGCTGCGACCACCACGAGATCACGATCGCCAACCTGAACGGCGCCGACTTCGAGTGCACGGTGCAGGGCCGCGATGTGCACGTGCCGGCGGGGCAGACGGTGACGGTCGGCCTCGACGACCGGGCCCGCGTCTGCCTGTCCTGCCCGGAAACGGTCTGACCCGCGGCTCGCCTGGGCGGCCCGCCCGTCCCGACCCGGCCCGACCCGGTCGGATTCGTCGCCCGGACGGTGGGCCCGAGCTGCGTCGGCGGCGGATCTGTTGGTCGGCTGCGTCCGAGGCGGGGCTGGCCGGGTGGGCCGGGGCGCTGTGGCGTGGTCGGCTGGGCCTCGAGCCTGAATCCCTGTGGTCGTCGCGTCGGCTCGGCGCTCTCTTCGGGGAACCGCCCAGCGCCGCCTATCGGATCGCGCTACGCGTAAGGGCTCCCATGGGCGTCGCGCGATCGGATGGGCGGCGCGGGATCAGGTGGGTGAGGCGGGTCCGATCGGTGAGTCCGCTGCCGGGGCGGGTCGGTCGCTGCGGGGCCGGCGATCCGGAGCGCGGCGCGCGATCTGCCCCTCGGATCTCGTTTCGCTCGTCGCATTGCGATTCGCTCGCGGAGTTCCTGGGGCAGATCGATTTCGGAGGAGCGAGGTGTAATCCGGGGGCGGATCGTGGAGGCGGGGCGGTGTCAGCGGGGGCGGTCCGGCTGGATCCGCAGCGCCCGCAGGGAGGTGGCCAGGCCGTCGTATTGCGCGACCAACTGCACCAACGCGAGCAGCTCACCCGGGTTCAGGTACTCGGCGAGCGCGGCCCACGTCTCGTCGGACACGTCCTTCGTCCGCACCAGCTCGTCGACGGCCGTGAGCAGCACCTCCAGCCGGTCCGGCCAACCCGCGGAGGCGGGGTCGCGGGTGGTTCGGGCGATCTCGTCGTCGTCCAGTCCCACCCGCGCGCCGATGCGCTCGTGGTGCGCCCGCTCGTACGCGCTGCCCCGCAGGTGGGCCACGCGCAGGATCACGAGTTCGGTGGTGCGGCGGTCGAGGATCCCGAACGGCATCATCATCCCCGAGTAGGCGAGCCAGGCGGGGAAGAGGCGGCGGGCACGGCCGAGCGTGGCGAACAGGTGGACGTCGCGTGAGCCGGTGACGCGCGCGCCGACGCGGTTGACCGCCCAGCCGAACGGGCCGAGCTCGCGGAATCCGCCGGGCGAAATCCTCGGTGACTGGCTCATGGCCGTCAGGGTAGGTCAGGCGCGGACCCGGCGGAGGCGGGTTCGCCGAGGAGGTACGGCGAGAGCGACGAGCGGTGGGCGTCCACGCGTAGCTCGTGGTTGAGCGGCGGGAAGGCGCGCTGCGGGCAGGCGGGTCGGTCGCACATGCGGCAGCCGGAGCCGATCTTGGTGGCGGCGTCGACGTCGTCGAGGTCCAGCCCCTGCGCATAGACGGTGCGGTGGGCGTGGCGGGCCTCGCAGCCCAGCCCGATCGCGAACGTCTTGCGCGGCTGCCCGAACCGCATCGGCCGGGTGGTCACGGTCCGCGAGACCCACAGGTGCAGCCGGCCGTCGGGCATCTGCGCGACCTGCCGCATGATCTTGCCGGGGAACGAGAACGACTCGTAGATGTTCCACAGCGGGCACGTGCCGCCCGAGGTGGTGAAGTGGAACCCGGAGGCGGACTGGCGCTTGGACATGTTGCCGGCGCGGTCGACACGCACGAAGCTGAACGGCACCCCGGCCGCGCCCGGCCGCTGGAGCGTCGACAGCCGGTGGCAGACGGTCTCGTAGCCGGTGGCGTGGAAGGCCATGAGCCGCTCGATGTCGTAGCGGAAGTCCTCGGCGGTGTCGAGGAAGCGCTGGTAGGGCATGAGGACGGCAGCGGCGAAGTAGCTGGCCAGGCCGCGCAGGCCCAGCGCGACGGCGGCGGGGGAGCTGAACGAGCCCTCGTCGACGAGACTCTCCAGCAGCTCGCGGTGCTCGAGAAACGCCAGCTCGGAGGCCACGCGGAACGCCTGCTGGCCCGGCGTCATGTGGGCGGACAGCTCGAGGCGACGCTCGTCGGTGAGGTAGCGGTGCCACAGCCCGTCGGGCAGGTCGACGCGGCGCACGATGTGCACGCCGTGGGCCTCGGCGAGGCGGTGCTCGAGCTCGGCGCGCACGTCGCCGCGGTTGAGCCGGATGCGGGTGGTGAGCTCCTCGGCCGCGGTGTCGAGGGAGTCGATGTAGTTCTGCCGTTGGTAGAAGTAGTCGCGCACCTCCTCGTGCGGCATCGACAGGACGGCGCGGTCGACCGGGGTGTCGGGCGCGTTGCGGGTCTCGGTCAGGGCGGCCAGCAGATCGGCGGAGTTGCGGTAGCGCTGATGCAGGAGGGTGAAGGCACGGGCGAGCGAGGGGTGCGCGCGGACGAGCTCGACGACCTCCGCGGCGGGGACCTCCGACGAGAGCTGCGTGTCGGTGAGGGCCTCCGTGACCGCCGCGATGAGGCGCGTGTCCGAATCGGAGGCGAAGAACGTGGAGTCGACGCCGTAGACCTCGGAGATCTTGACCAGGACCCGGGAGGTGACGGGACGGGTGTCCTTCTCGAGTTGGTTGAGATACGACGACGACAAGCCGAGCGACTGCGCGAAGGCGGACTGGGTCAGACCGTGCTCCTCGCGCAGACGTCTCAGTCGCGATCCCATATGTGAGGCGTTCATCGGCTTCGGCCCTCCCGTCCGTGGCGTGCCACACAATCTTCGCAAACTTTGCAAAAGTCTCCAAGAAACTCGCCAGATTCGCATTACCTGCAGGTAGACGGGCTGTCTGCGATGTGGCACGCTATGGGCAGTACGGGGCCAGCGGCTCGCAAGACTGCGAATCACGGCCCGCCCCCCGAGTAGGAAAGAGTCGCGATGTCGAACGTCGGCAAGGCACGTACCGCTGAAGAGATCCAGAAGGACTGGGACACCAATCCCCGCTGGAAGGGCATCACCCGCAACTACACGGCCGAGCAGGTCGCCGAGCTGCAGGGCACCGTCGTCGAGGAGCACACCCTCGCCCGTCGTGGCGCGGAGATCCTCTGGGAGAAGGTCAACACCAAGGACTTCGTCAACTCCCTCGGTGCGCTGACCGGTAACCAGGCCGTGCAGCAGATCCGCGCGGGCCTCGAGGCCGTCTACCTCTCCGGCTGGCAGGTCGCCGGCGACGCGAACCTCTCGGGCCACACCTACCCGGACCAGTCGCTGTACCCGGCCAACTCGGTCCCGACCGTCGTCCGTCGCATCAACAACGCCCTGCTGCGCGCCGACGAGATCGCCCGCATCGAGGGTGACACCTCGGTCGAGAACTGGCTCGCCCCGATCGTCGCGGACGCCGAGGCCGGCTTCGGTGGCGCCCTGAACGCCTACGAGCTGCAGAAGGCCATGATCGCGGCCGGCGCCGCCGGTGTGCACTGGGAGGACCAGCTCGCGTCGGAGAAGAAGTGCGGCCACCTCGGTGGCAAGGTGCTGATCCCCACCAACCAGCACATCCGCACCCTGACCTCGGCCCGCCTGGCGTCGGACGTCGCGAACGTCCCGTCGGTCATCATCGCCCGCACCGATGCCGAGGCCGCCACCCTCATCACCTCGGACGTCGACGAGCGCGACCGTCCGTTCATCACCGGTGAGCGCACCGCCGAGGGCTTCTACCACGTCAAGAACGGCATCGAGCCCTGCATCGAGCGCGCGAAGGCCTACGCCCCGTTCGCCGACATGATCTGGATGGAGACCGGCACCCCGGATCTCGAGTACGCCAAGAAGTTCGCCGAGGGCGTCAAGGCCGAGTTCCCGGACCAGCTGCTGGCCTACAACTGCTCGCCCTCCTTCAACTGGAAGGCGAACCTGGATGACGACACCATCGCCAAGTTCCAGAAGGAGCTCGGCGCGATGGGCTTCAAGTTCCAGTTCATCACCCTGGCCGGCTTCCACTCGCTCAACTACGGCATGTTCGACCTGGCCTACGGCTACGCCCGCAACCAGATGAGCGCGTTCGTCGAGCTGCAGGAGCGCGAGTTCGCCGCGGCCAAGGAGCGTGGCTTCACCGCGGTCAAGCACCAGCGCGAGGTCGGCGCCGGCTACTTCGACCTCATCGCCACCACGGTCGACCCCAACACGTCCACCGCGGCGCTGAAGGGCTCCACCGAGGAGGGCCAGTTCCACTGAGCTAGTGGACCTGACCGGCGAACCGATCTGATTCGAGATCAGCTCGCTGACATGACGTGACAACCGGGGGCCGTGGCCGTCTCGACGAGGCGGCCCGGCCCCCGGTCGTCTCTGGCGCTCACCCCGCCGCGGACCGGCGGACGGGCCGGCGCGCCCCTTCACGACCCTCCTCATCGAAGGACCCAGGACACCATGAGCAGCAGCCGCGACGCCGCGACGGACGCGGGACGGATCACCCGCGTCGGCGTGGTGGGGGCCGGGCAGATGGGCTCCGGTATCGCCGAGGTCTGCGCGCGTGCCCACGTGGACGTCCTCGTGTGGGAGTCCACCCGCGAGCTCACCACCGCCGGCCGCGCCCGGATCCTGCAGTCCCTCGACCGCGGCGTGTCCTCGGGCAAGATCACCGAACGTGAGCGCGAACAGGCCGCCCTGCGCCTGCGCTTCACCACCGACCCGGGCGACTTCTGCGACCGCCAGCTCGTGATCGAGGCGGTCGTCGAGGACGAGGCCGCCAAGTCGGCCGTCTTCCGGCAGCTCGACGAGATCGTCACCGACCCGGCGGCCGTGCTGGCCACCAACACCTCCGCCGTCCCCGTCGCCACCCTCGCCGGGTGCACGGCCCGCCCCGAGCGTGTGCTCGGCATGCACTTCTTCAACCCCGTCCCCGTGCTCCCGCTGGTCGAGCTGGTGAGCACCCCCGAGACCGGCGCCGCCGTCCGCGACCGCGCGGAGGCGTTCGCCGAACAGGTTCTCGGCAAGCAGGTCGTGCACTCCGCCGACCGCGCCGGGGCCGTGGTCAACGCGCTGCTCGTGCCGTACCTGCTCTCCGCGATCCGGATGGCGGAGTCCGGCCACGCCACCGCCGAGGACATCGACCGGGCCATGGTCCTCGGCTGCGCCCACCCCATGGGGCCACTCGCCCTGGCCGACCACGTGGGGCTCGACACGGTCAAGCAGATCGCCGAGGCGATGTACGCCGAATTCGGTGAGCCGCTGTACTCGCCGCCACCGCTGCTCGTGAGCATGGTCGAGTCGGGCCGGCTGGGTCGGAAGACGGGCCAGGGGTTCCACAGCTATCCCGCGCCCCGGGCGATGGCCCGGGCCGCGCGCTGAGATGACCTCGTCGTCGTCGCCCTCGTCGCCGCACCTCGAACCCACGCGCGCCTCGTCGGTCCTGGGCTACCCGCGCATCGGGCCGCGCCGCGAGCTCAAACGCGCGCTCGAGCGGTACTGGCACGGCGACGGCACCCGCGCCGAGCTTCTCGCCACCGGCCGCCGCCTCCGCGAGGCCACCTGGCACGACCTGGGAGCCAAGGGCCTCACGCAGCTCCCCGGCAACACCTTCAGCTTCTACGACCACATCCTCGACGACGCCCTGCTCGTCGGCGCGATCCCCGCCCGCTTCCGCGACCTCACCCGCGACCTCACACCCGTCGACACGGTCTTCGCCCTGGCCCGCGGCCGCGCCGACGTCCCCCCGCTCGAGCTGGTCCCGCTGCAGGGGACCTCCTACCTGTACCGCCAGCCCGAGTTCGACGAGGCCTCCGAGCTGGGGCTGCGGCCGGGCGAGCTGCTCGCCGAGGTCGCCCGCGCGCGCGAGCTGGGGCTCGAGATCCGGCCCGTCATCACCGGCCCGGTCTCGCTGCTGCTGCTCGGCAAGGCCTCGCCCGACGCCGCGCCGGGGTTCGCGCCGCTCGACCTGCTCGACCGGATGCTCGAGCAGTACGAGGCGCTGCTCGGCGTGCTGCACGAGGCGGGCGTGACATGCGTGCAGTTCGACGAGCCCTGCATGACCATGGAGCGCTCGCCGGACGAGATCGCCGGGCTGCGCGGGGCCTACGACCGGCTCGCCGCGGTGCCGGCGAGGCCGCGGATCCTCGTCACCGGCGAGTACGGCGACCTGGGGGACGCGCTGCCCGCGCTGGCGGCCTCGGGGATCGAGGCGATCGGCCTGGACCTGGTCCACGGGCGGCGGACGGCCGCCGAGCTCGCCGCCGTGCCGGGCCTGGCCGCCAAGCGCCTCTACGCCGGCGTGGTGGACGGTCAGAACGTGTGGCGCACGGACAAGTTCGCGACGCTCGACTACCTGCGCGGGCTCAAGGCCGTGTTCGCCGACGTGGTGGTGTCGACCTCGTGCACGCTGCTGCACGTGCCGTACGACGTGCACGCCGAGACCGACCTGCCGGCCGAGCTCGTGGACTCGCTGGCCTTCGCCGAACAGAAGGTCGCCGAGGTGGTGTCGCTGGCGCACGCGCTCGAGGACGGCCCCACGCCGCGCTGGCGTCCGCTGCCCGTGCTGCCCAGTGCGCGCCGCGAGGACGTGCGCGCGAGGACCGCGCGGGTGGACGACGACGACAAGGTCCGCGTCCCCTACGCCGAGCGGGCCCCCCGGCAGGCCGGCAGGCTGGGTCTGCCGACGCTCCCGACCGCCACCCTCGGCTCGTTCCCGCAGACAGTGCAGATCCGGCGGGCCCGCCGCGACCTGGCGGAGGGGCGGATCGACTACGCCCGGTACTGCGACTACCTGCGGGCGGAGATCGCCTCGGTGATCCGGCTGCAGGAGGACATCGGCCTGGACGTGCTCGTCCACGGCGAGGTCGAGCGCAACGACATGGTGCAGTACTTCGCCGAACTGCTCGACGGGTTCGCCGCCACCCGCCACGGCTGGGTGCAGTCCTACGGCTCGCGCTGTGTGCGGCCGCCCATCCTCTACGGGGACGTGGCGCGGCCCGCCCCGATGACCGTCGAGTGGACGGGCTACGCGCAGTCGCTCACGGACCGGCCGGTCAAGGGGATGATCACCGGGCCCGTGACGATGCTCGCGCGGTCGTTCTGCCGCACCGACCTCGCGCTGCCCGAGGTCGCCACGCAGCTCGCGCTGGCGGTGCGCGACGAGGTGGCCGATCTGGAGGCGGCCGGCACGGCCATCATCCAGATCGACGAGCCGGCCATCCGCGAACTGCTGCCGCGGCGCGGTGCCGACCGACGCGCCTACCTCGACTGGGCGGTGGGCACCTTCCGCCTGGCCTCCGCCGGCGCGCGCCCCGACACGCAGATCCACACCCACATGACGTACTCGTCGCTGCAGGTGATGACCGAGGCGATCGAGGAACTCGACGCCGACGTCACCAACATCGTGGCCACCCGCTCGATCGAGTGGGTGCTGGACGCCCTGACCGACCACACCCTGACCCGGCAGGTCGCGCCCGGCGTGTACGAGTCGCGCTCGGGGTTCGTGCCGGACATCGACCTGCTGCACGAGCGGCTGCTGCGCGCGGTGGACGCCGTGGGGGTCGAGAGGCTGTGGGCGGTGCCCGACGGCGGGCTCAAGAGCCGCTACACGTGGCAGTTGGAGCCCAGCCTGCGGAACCTCGTCACCGCGGCCCGTCGGATCCGACGGGCGGTTGCCCGGCAGGAGCCGGGGTCTAATAAGATCGGGGCAGAGCAAGTCCCGGGACACGCGCCCGGGATCGGTAGTTGACGAAAGAGGACGACATCATGGCCGGTCAGACGCTCGAGCACACTGGTGCCGCCATCGTCGAGGAGTACTACCCGGAATACGCGACGAAGGTCGCTCCCACCTACCCGCTGTACTCGACCGAGATCTACGTGGGCTCGGCCATCCTCCTGCTGAGCATGAGCATGCTGGGCCTGCCCATCACGGCGATCGGCTACTACACGCAGAACGCCGGGGTCGGCCTGGGCCTGGTCATCGGCGCGGTCGTCGCGACCACCGTCGTCTTCCTCATCGGGTTGTTCGTCTGCATGTACGGCTTCCGTAAGTACGGGCGCGAGGACGCACACTGACGCTCGACCCGGTCGTCGCCGCCGGGGGACCCGCGCTCAAGGCGGGTGACCCGGCGACCGACGCCGAGCGGAGGTCCGCCCTCCGTCGCATGAAGATGGTCGCGACGGGGTTCCTCGTCGTGGCCGGGGTGATCTACCTCGTCGCCGAATACGCGCTGCACAACGGCGCTCCCTCCTGGGTGGGTTACGTCCGCGCCGCCGCCGAGGCCGGGATGGTCGGCGGCCTGGCCGACTGGTTCGCCGTCACCGCCCTGTTCCGCCACCCCCTGGGCATCCCCATCCCGCACACGGCGCTCATCCGCCGCAAGAAGGACCAGCTGGGCACCTCGCTCGGCGGGTTCGTGGGGGAGAACTTCCTCGACCCCGAGATGGTCAGCGAGAAGGTCCGCGGCGCGCGCATCCCCGAGCGCGCCGGCGAGTGGCTCGCCGAGCCCGACAACCGCGCGCTGGCCTCCGACCAGGCCGCCAAGGCCATCCGCTCCGTCCTGGCGGTGCTGCGCGACGACGACGCGGTCGCGATCATCGAACGCACCATCGTGGCCCGGATCGCCGAGCCCGAGTGGGGCCCGCCCGCCGGCCGCATCATCGCCGAACTCCTCGACGAGGGCCGCCACCTGCCGCTGCTCGACCTCATGGCCGACCGGGCCCACGAGTGGGTCGAGGCGCACCCCGAGACGATCGACCGCTGGGTCCGCGAGAAGGCCCCCACCTGGGCCCCGCAGTTCGTCAACGAACTGCTCTCCGACCGCGCCTACCGCGAACTGCGCGAGTGGACGTGGCAGATCAAGGTCGACAAGCAGCACGCCGTGCGCCTGGCGCTGATCGGGTTCGTCGAGGACTTCGCCCGCGACCTGCAGCACGACCCGTCCACCATGGCCAAGCTCGAGTCGTTCAAGCACGAGGTCATGAACCGCGAGGAGGTGCGCCGCGCCGCCGGGTCGGCGTGGTCGGCCGCCAAGCGGATGATCGTCGAGGCCACCGAGGACACCTCCTCCACGCTGCGGCTCAAGATCGACGACCTCCTGCGCCGCCTCGCCGAGATGCTCGTCGGCGACGAGCGGATGCGCACCCGCCTCGACGACTACATGACCCGCATGGCGCGCTACGTCGCCGAGAACTACGCCGGCGAGGTCACCTCGATCATCTCCGACACCGTCGAGCGCTGGGACGCCGACGAGGCCTCCGACAAGATCGAGCTGCTCGCTGGCAAGGACCTGCAGTTCATCCGCATCAACGGCACGGTCGTGGGGGCCCTCGCCGGGCTCGCGATCCACGCGGCCACCGAGCTGCTCTTCTGATCTCCCGGCGGCCTGCGCCGGCCGCCGGCCCGCGCCGCCCCGCCC
>NZ_JAALDU010000214.1 GCF_014145015.1 Dietzia sp. E1
GACGGGGTGAGGCGGTCGAGGACGACATGCAGCGCTGCCACCCATCGAGTCCGCGAGCACCGCCTCCTCGGAGGGGCCTGGGTCGGCGGAGGCACGGTCGAGGGAGGCGCCGCCGAGGGAGGCGCGGTCGGGGTGTTCCGGGTCGCCGGGTTCGAGCGGTCGCGGCACCGCCGCCTTGAGCCGGTCGAGGCACAATCGCGTGACGACGGTCGTGAGCCAGGCGGGCAGCGAGTCGATGGCCGCATCGTCCGCGCGGTCGAGGCGTAGCCAGGCCTGCTGGACGATGTCCTCGGCCTCCGCGTGGTCCCCCAGGAGGCGCCCGGCGATCCGGACGAGACGGGGCCGCTCGCGCTCGAAGCTCGTCACCACGTCCACGCCCGTCACCCTCTCACCCCACGCACGCACCCACCATAAAGAAAAACCGTCAAAGCGCCGGTCCGGTCGGCAACATCCGGCGATGATGAGACCGGCCACGGAGACGACGCTGTTCTTCCGTTGCCATCAGCCGGGTCACGCCGGCGCCGCCCACCACAGACCGGCCGCCCCGTGACGGGGAGCCGTCGACAGCAAAGGACGAACAATGGGAAGTCTCGCCACGCTCGCCGCCGGATCCGCCGAGTTCGCACTCGACTCGGGCTCCACTCTCGCCGACATGGGGACGAGCCTGCCGTCGCTGGCGCTGACCTTCCTCGCCGCGCTGCTCGACGGCATCGCCGTCGACCTGGTGGCCAGCGTCGCCGACTAAGGCACCGGATCGGGGCTTGACTTCAGGAGATAAGAAGCGCATCATCTTCGGCGGGGGATGCATGTGAGTTATCTCACAGATGGTCTCGTCAAGCCGGACGCCGCGTCCGGCTGCCAGCTCCCCTTCTCCTCCTCTAGGAAGGACTCCGTTATGGGCAGTCTCAGTGAATTCGCACAAGGCTCAGCCGCTTTCGGGCTGAACTCCGGCTCCACCATCGCCGATTTCGCCACCAACCTCCCCGCGCTCTTCCTCATGATCCTGGATTCGGTTGGATTCGGCGCGTCGGCCGACCTGACCGCCAGCGTCGGCGACGGTCCGCTGGGCTGAGGGGAAGCAGCACCAGAGGCAGTAGCGCCAGACACACCAGAGAAGCCGCCGACCGGGGGTCGGCGGCTTCTCTCGTGTGTCTGTGAAGTGGGCGGACCGGGAAGCGGGGTCGCCTCACGGCGAGGGGCGCAACGCGGCTCCAGCCGAACGGAACTCCGCGAGGGCTGTGTGATTGAGCCCGGGGGACACTGCCGCATCCCGATCCACCCAGTAGAACCACCGAGGTGCCAGATCTGTTCCCGCACACCGTCAGAGAGCTCCACCACACTCCCCGGCGGCGCCGTCCACCAGCGCCGCCGGGTCCGCGTCAGACGTACTGCTGCACGATCCGGCGCTTGACCAACTTGCCGGTGGGCGTACGCGGCAGCTCGTCGACGAGGTCGAGACCGCGGGGGATCTTGAAGTCGGAGATCTTCCCCCGCAGCGAGTCGAGGATCTCCTGCGCCAGACCCGGATCGCCGGCGCGGTCCGCGGCGGGCACCACCACGGCGTGGACGCGCTCCCCCATCTCCTCGTCGGGCAGGCCGATCACGGCGACGTCCTCCACCGCCGGGTTCATGACGAGGGCGTTCTCGATCTCCTGCGGGTAGATGTTCACGCCACCGGAGATGATGGTGAAGGCCTTGCGGTCCGTGAGGTAGAGGAAGCGGTCCTCGTCGAGGTACCCGACGTCGCCGAAGGTCGCCCAGGTGGGATGGTCGGGGTGACGCACGGACGCGGTCTTCTCCGGATCACCGTGATAGGCGAAGCCGCCCTCGTCGTTCTGCCAGTAGATGGTCCCGATCTCGCCGGCGGGCAGTTCGTTGCCCTCGTCGTCGCAGATGTGGGCGATGCCCTTGAGCCCGTCCCGGCCCACCGATCCGGGACGCTCGAGCGCCTCCTGGGAGTTGATGAACGTGATGCCCATGCCCTCGGTCGCCGAGTAGTACTCGTGGATCACCGGCCCCCACCACTCGATCATGCGGCGCTTGACCTCGGGCGGGCACGGCGCGGCGGCGTGGATGGCGTGGGTGAGGCTCGACAGGTCGTACTTCGCGCGGGTCTCCTCCGGAAGCTTGAGCATGCGCACGAACATCGTCGGCACCCACTGCGAGTGCGTCACCTCGTACTGCTCGATGAGCCGCAGCGCGTCCTCCGCGTCGAAGCGGTCCATGAGCACCACGGTCCCGCCGACGGAGTTGACCACGCCGCAGAAACGCAGCGGGGCCGCGTGGTACAGCGGTGCCGGGCACAGGTAGACGCTGTCGGCGTCGAATCCGTAGAGGAAGCTGAAGACCGGCGTGTAGTGGTCGGCCACCTCGTCGATCTGCCCTTCCGGCGGGTCCACACGGACGCCCTTGGGCCGGCCGGTGGTGCCGGACGAGTAGAGGAAGTCGTGGCCGCGCGGCTGATCCGCGGGCGGCTCGGTCGACTTGCCCTCGAGCAGCGACCGGTAGTCGTCGAACCCCTCGAGCGCGCCGCCGAACACCACGCGGTGCTCGACGCCCGGGTGGGCGTCCGGGGTGAGGTCGACGTGGTCGGCGACCGGCGCGGAGACGAACAGGGCGCGGGCGCCGCAATCGCCGATGATGTACGACGACTCGTCCGGGGTCAGGTGGTGGTTTATCGCCGCGATGTACAGGCCGGTCCGGAGGGCCGCCCAGTAGATCTCGAGCATCTCGAGCGTGTTGTCCGACACGACGGCGATCGTCTCGCCGGGGCGCAGCCCCCAGTCGTCCACGAGCAGGTGCGCGAGCTGGGCCGAGCGGGCCTCCAGCTCGGCGTACGTGACCTGCTCCCCCGTGGCGGGGCGGATGGCGGCGGGCTTGTCCGGGGTGGTGGCGGCGAAGGCTCCTGGATACATGTCCAGAGCGTAACCCCGCCGTGTGACCTGCGTCACGGAATCCAGAGTGAACTCCGCGAGGACCCGGCCGGGCCGGCCGCGACGCGGGTCAGGAGTACATGCGCGGGTGCAGCTTGCCGATGTACGGCAGGTCGCGGTAGCGCTCGGCGAAGTCCAGTCCGTAGCCCACCACGAACTCGTTGGGGATGTCGAAGCCGATCTCGAGGATGTCGAGGTCGGCCTTGACCGCGTCTGGCTTCCGCAGCAGGGTGACGATCTCCAGCGAGCGCGGGTTGCGGGTCTTGAGGTTGCGCATGAGCCACGACAGGGTGAGGCCGGAGTCGATGATGTCCTCGACGATGATGACGTCACGGTCGGCGATGTCGCGGTCGAGGTCCTTGAGGATCCGCACGACGCCCGAGGAGCTGGTGGACGAGCCGTAGGAGCTCACGGCCATGAACTCCATCTCGGACGGGATGGGCAGGGCCCGCGCGAAGTCGGACACGAAGATCGCGGCGCCCTTGAGGACGGCGATGAGCACGACCTCCTTCTCGACGTCCGCGTAGCGCTCGCCGACGGCGGCGGCCATCTCGGCGATCCGCTCCCGGATCGCGTCTTCATCGAGGAGTACGGACTCGATCTCGTCCGCGTATTTGTCCGTGGTCATCTACGTCCCCGCTCCACTCGCCCGCTCGTTCTCCAACACCAGCTTTCCATGTCGGCGCCGGGCGACCAACCTGGCCGTCGGGCCCGCCCCGCGGGTCCCGGCGGGTCCGGTGCCGCCGACCGCGACGCCGCCCTGTCCGCGCCAGTCCGTGACGAGCGCGGCCACCGCCGTCAGGTGTGCGTACGTCGGGGAGGTGACGCCCCGGGACAGCAGCCAGCGGCGCAGGACCCGGGTCAGAACGGCGGCCGG
>NZ_JAALDU010000215.1 GCF_014145015.1 Dietzia sp. E1
CCCGAAGAACCACTACACACATCATCACTGTCAGCCCTGGAGCGCGGGTCTGATGTGGTGCCAGCCGGGCATGATGTAGTCGGGGAACGTCTGCCACCCGTGGAAGCCGTGCCCGTAGTCCACGCGGTGCTCGATGTCGTGGCGATCGAGCTCGCGGGAGAGCGCCTTGGCGCCCTCGATCACGCCCTTCTCCAGCACCAGGCCCTGCAGCATCTCAAAGTAGTTGTCCCCGTATGTCCGCAGGTCCGCGTCGGTGACCTCGAGTCCTCCGGTCGCGAAGTACACCCCGGCGCCCTTCAGGCCGGTCACGTCGGCGATGGTGTCGTGGTGCTTCCACCGGTCGCTGCCGCGTGGCCCCCACATGTTGGCGGTATCGCCGCCCCGGCCTTCGACCGCACCGCGGATCGACTGGTACCCCAGTTCGTCCGTGCTCGAGTAGTAGCCGGAGATCGCCATGACGCCGCGGTACAACTCCGGATACGTGGCCGCCAGGTGCATCGCGGCCTGGGCACCCATCGACGCGCCGCCGATGCCGTTCCTGCCGTTGTGCGTCGTCTCCCGGGTGTTCAGCTCGGCCTCGACGAGACCCGGCAGCTCGTCGGTGAGGAACGTCTCCCACTTGTTGTAGCCGAAGACCTCGTCCTCACTGTTCCAGTCGGACCAGTACGTCGAGGGCCCGCCCGTCGGGGTGACCAGGTGGACGTTCTCGCCCGCCATGCGTTCGGCGATGTGCCCGGCCCGCTTCCAGCCCGAGTTGCCCTCGACCGAGTCGACCCCGTCGAGGAGATACAGGACCGGAGCCGGCCCCTGGTCGCGGACGCGGGACGGGACCACCTCGAGCACGATCTCGCGCTGCATGGCGGCGGAGGTGACGAGCCAGTGCTCGTAGTCGCCGTGCACGGTGATCCCGCGGAGTTCGGTCGTCGTGATCGACTCGTCTCTCGGTCGCGGAGGGTTGGGCAGCTCCACGTAGGACCCGGTGCCGCCGAGCGGGATGTTCGTGGAGCCCGCGGATCCGAGCGACCCGAGCGTCGAACCGAGCGGGAGCGAACCGGCCGCCGACCCGATCAGCTCCACCTCCTCGAGCCCCAGGGACGAGGTGTCGATGCCGTCGCCGATCTGGGCGGAGGCGATCGCGGACGATCCGAGCATCATCGCGACAGCGAGGGCGCCGGCGGCAGCGACGCGGCGGGGTCGGGTGTTCATGAGGTGTCCTTCAGTGCAGGGGCGAGCAATGCAGAAGCGGTCCCGCGCCCGAGTGTGGGAGGGCGCAGGACCGCTTCTCAGATGGTCGATCAGGAACCGGACGAGCTCAACGAGCCCGACGAGCCGGCCGAGCCGACGGAACCGGAGTCACCCGGGGTGCCCGTTCCGGGCTCGGCGACGCCGCCGTACAGGGCGGGCTTGATGTAGTCCCAGCCGTTCGCAAAGTTCTTGAGGAAGTTCGGCCAGTTGTGGAAGCCGGTCTCGGCATAGTCGACGCGGTGGTCGACGCCCGCGCGGTCGAGCGCGTTCTCGAACTGCTTCGAGCCCTCCAGCACACCCATTTCCAGCAGCTGACCGAGGATCATGCTCATGAAGTCCAGCTGACCGTTCTTCATGTAGTTGGCGAAGTCCTGCTCCCCGGCGACGTTGTTGCCAGCGGAGAAGTAGACGGCCGTGTTCTTCAGGTCCTCGGCGTGGGAGATGGTGTCGTGGCGCTTCCAATCAGCGCTGCCGTGCGGACCCCACAGGTTCTCGACGTCGCCGCCCCGGGTCTCGATCGTTCCGCGGATGGTCTGGTAGCCCAGCTGGTCCATGGTCGAGTAGTAACCGCTGAAGGACATGACGCCCTGGTAAATCTCGGGATACGTAGCCGCGAGGTGCATGGCGGCCTGGCCGCCCATGGAAATGCCGCCGATGGCGCTCTTGCCGTTGGTCTCCAGGCCCTTCGCCGCGAGCCCCTGCTCGACGATGCCGGGCAGCTCCTGGGTGAGGAACGTCTCCCACTTGTTGTAGCCGGTGACGGGGTCGGCTTCGTTCCAGTCGGCGTAGTACGAGGCGTACGCACCGGTCGGCATCACGACGTGGACGTTGTCGTCGCGCACGCGATCGTGGATCTTGGCCTGGTGGTTCCAGCCCGAGTTGTACTCGGGGGCGTCGACGCCGTCGAGCATGTACAGCACCGGGGCGGGACCCTGGTCCTTCACCCGCGAGGGCACGACCTCGAGGATGACCTCGCGCTTCATCGCGGCGGAGGTGACCAGCCAGTACTCGTACTCGCCGGAGGTGCGCTCGACCTTCAGGAACTCGGACTCGGTGATGTTCTCCTGAACCGGGCGGGGCTTGTTCGGCAGCGGGTTGTAGGAACCCTCGCCGTCCAGCGGGAAGTCCGCGGACCCGACCGACCCGATCAGGCCGGTGGTCGAACCGAGCGGCACGGATCCGGCCGCCTCCATGATGGCCTCGAGGTCCTCGAGACCGAGCGTCGAGGGATCGATGCTGCCGGTCTGCGCGAGCGCCGGGGTGGTGGATCCGAGGGTGAGGGCGACGGCGAGAGCGCCGGCGGTTGCGGCCGCGAAGCGGCGGAGTCCGAGGGACATGAAGCTCCAGATGTTCTAAGTAGTGACTTAGGGAGCTTAGACGTCTCTCAGCTCGAATGGGAACTCGGTGCGACGACCGTCACTACGCCTGCAGTGCCGCCTCTACGGCTTCCCGCAGGTCCTCGGGCTTGCGGTTGGGCCCGAACCTGTCGATCACCCGACCGTCACGACCCACGAGGAACTTGGTGAAGTTCCACTTGATCCGCCCGCCCAACACGCCGGACTTCTCAGACTTGAGCCAGTCGTAGAGCGGGTGCGCGCCCGACCCGTTGACCTCGATCTTCGAGAACAGCGGGAACTCCACGCCGAAGTTCCGCTCGCAGAACGCGCCGATCTCCTCGTTCGTGCCCGGCTCCTGGTGCGCGAACTGGTCACACGGGAACCCCAGCACCACGAAGCCGCGGTCGCGGAACTCCTCGTACAGCGCCTGCAGACCCTTGTACTGCGGCGTGAACCCACACTTGCTCGCGGTGTTGACCACCAGGACGACCTGCCCCAGGTAGTCGGACAGGTCCTTCTCGCTCCCGTCCAGCAGGCTGGCCTCGAAGTCCGCGAGGGTGGTCTGGTCGTCGGGCATGAGAACTCCTCGTCGTCGTACGGGCGCTGTCACACGGGGCCGGGCGGCAGCGAAGCGACACTCGCCGCTGCCATTGTCACTGTTCCCAGACCGCACGTGCGGGCGTACTCTGGAACTCCCGTGCGAGGAGGCCTCCGTGAGCCAGCTGATCTACACCGCGTTCGTCTCGCTCGACGGCGTGGTCGAGGCCCCCGGCGGCGAGCCCGGGTACCGCAACACCGGCTGGACGTTCGCGGTGGAGTTCCTCGAGGAGGTCTACGGGCTCAAGGCCCGCGAGCAGGACGAGGCCGGGTCGATGCTGCTCGGCCGCGTCAGCTACCAGGCGTTCTCCGCCGTGTGGCCGCAGATGGTCGACGAGTTCCCGAAGTACAACGCCATACCGAAGTACGTGGTGTCCACGACGCTCGCCGAGGGCGACCTGGTGGACGGATGGGGGACGACGACGATCTTGCGCGACCTCGACGAGGTGGCGGCTCTGAAGCAGGCGGAGGGAGCCCCGATCCTCGTGCAGGGATCGGCGACGCTGGCCCGGAGTCTCTCCGACGCAGGGCTCATCGACCGCTACCACCTGTTGGTGTTCCCGTGGATCCTCGGCGCCGGCAAACGCATGTGGAGCGACACCGACAAGCCGCGGCAGAAGCTCGAGCTGGTCGAGAGCGAGGCCTACGGCAACGGGGTCCAGAAGCTCATCTACGACGTGGTCGGGTTCGACCCCGAGGTCTGAGCGCCGCGGGCGTGGCGAGCGCGGCCCGAGCCGACGCTCCCGGGCCGGTCAGGAGGCGCCGCGCGAGACCTCGGGCATCGAGATCGCCGACGCCGCCCCGATGAGGCCGAGAACCGCCAGGAACACCAGCGCCCAGTCCACGCTCACCGCCGCCAGCGCCGAGCTGACGCCTCCCACCACGAGCAGGATGACGCCCATCATCGTGTTGCCGACCGCGACGTACGCGGTGCGGGTGTCGCCCTCCGCCACGTCGACCACGTAGGTCTTGCGGCCCACGCGGACGCCCGAGTGCAGCAGCGTGAGCAGGAAGTACGCGCCGACGAACACCGCGGCGCCGAGCAGTGAACCGCCGTCGAAGCCCGGGATCGACTCGATCAGCACCAGGGCCACCGCCACGATCGACGCCGCCGTCGCCGCGCCCGCCATGAGCAGACGAGAAGACCGGTCGGCCATCCGGCCGAAGATGCGCCCGCCGATCAGCGACGCCACGCCGGAGGCGAGGATGAAGCCGCCGAGTCCGGCCAGCGCGCCCGTTCCGGAGGCGATCGACATCGTCACGATGAACGGCGGGCTCAGCGACGACACCAGCAGCAGACCGCGCACGGAGATGAACTTCCGGAACGTGGCGTCCTCGCGGAAGAGCCGCGCCGCGTCCGCGAACCAGGAGGGCGACGACTCGCCGGGCGCGGGATCGTCCGCCCCGGATTCCGGTTCGTCGGTGTCGCGGGCCTCGCCGGCCGGCTCGCGCACCCGCGCGTACACCGACGCCGACAGCGCCCACAGCAGCGCGCCAGCGGCCAGCAGGATCGCCAGCGCGGTGTGGTCGAGATCCTCGCCGCCCAGCAACCGGATGAGCACGCCGAGGGTGATGGCGACCAGCCCGGCCGCCGATGTCGCCAGACCGACGATCTGCCCGCGCTCCCCTGACGGGATGGTGCGACCCTGGACGTCCTTCGACGCGATCGAACACAGGCAGCGGCCCAGCGAGAACACGACGAGCGCGGACAGGACGCCCACGCCGGCGGCGGTCCCCCGGCCCAGCGCGGCGATCACGGCCATCACCGCCACCGACGCAGCCTGCACGGCCGCGCCGGTGACGAAGACCCATTTGCGGCGGCGCACCCGCACCACGAGCGGGGTGAGGAACGCCTGCGGCAGCATCGACCCGGACTCGCGGATCGGCACCAGCAGGCCCACGAGCGCCGCGGGCACCCCGAGGACGTGGAACAGCCACGGCAGCACCGTGGAGGCGTTGACGGTCTGGTCCCCCGACGACTGCAGTGTGTTGGCGGCGACGAGGCGCAGGCCGTTGCGCGGAAGGTCGCGTCGGACGGGCTCGGGGAGTTCGTGTTCCGCGTCGTCGGAGCGGGTGACGAGACGGGAGTAGACACGATCGGCGGTGGTCACCGTTCAGAAGACTAGCCGCCTCCGCCGTCTCCCACTCCGCCACCCGCCCGAACAGGCCGCCGGCGGATAGACGTCAGACCGGCGCCGGAGGATCGCCCCGGCGCCGGTCATGCGCATATCCGTGTGCGGCGCTCGGATCAGGCGAGCGGCCCACCACAGTTCGGCCAGGCGCCCGCGCCCTGACCCGCGAGCACCCGCTCGCCGATGTCGATCTGCTGTTCACGCGTGGCCTGGTCGGCCGTCGCGGCGTACTCGCCGCCGCCGAAGCCGCTCCACGTCTGGGCGGAGAACTGCAGCCCACCGTAGTAACCGTTGCCGGTGTTGATCTGCCAGTTGCCGCCGGACTCGCACTGGGCCACCTGGTCCCAGGCGCTCGGCGGGGCCGCGTTCGCCGCGGGTGTCGCCAGCGTAGCGCCGGCCGCGGCGATCCCGCCCGCCATCATCGCACCGGTCAGGGTTCGGACAAGCTTCTTCTGCATCCCTCGTGACCTCCTGTAGGTCTCGTGTCGTGCTTGTCGACTGGTTCGTCGGACAGCGGCCGACACTACGAAGAGGCGGGAGGGGCCCCGCAACCCCCGGCGCGGGATCCGGGCCCGGTTCGACTGGCGGGCGTCGTGGCCGCGGGTTCGCGTCCTCGCTGGTCAGCGGGCCGGTTTGGCGGTCGCGGCGAGCGGCGGGATCGAGTACGTGAGATGACTCACCTCGTCGTCGTCCGGTTGCGAACCGCTGTCTGCCGCCGCTTCACTGCGGCCGATCCGCGCCTAGTCTTCCGGGCATGACCGAACACACGGTACGAATCGGCGGCCGTCATGTGGCCGTACATGAATGCGGGGCACCGGACGGCGACCCCTTGATCCACTTCCACGGCACTCCCGGATCGCGGCTCGAGATGGCATTCGGGGCGGCGGTCGCCGAGCGGGCCGGTGTCCGCGTGATCGGATTCGACCGGCCCGGGTACGGCAGATCCGACGCCGGGCCGATCAGTCTGGCCGGCGTCGCCCGCGATGTGGAAACCATCGCCGATCACCTGGGGATCGACCGGTTCATGGTGTCAGGATGGTCGGGGGGCGGGGCATTCGCACTGGCCACCGCAGCCGCTCTGCCCCGACGCGTCGTCCGGGTCGGCGTGTCCGGGGGCCTCGCACCGTTCGATCGGATGCCGGGCGCGCGTGACGCGCTCACCCCGAACGACCTCGAGGCCCTGACACACCTGCCCGGCGACCCGGAGCGGGCCGCGCAGGTGTTCCTCTCCGGCAACTCGGCCACCCTCGACGCCATGGTGTCCGTGTGCGACGACGAGTCCGCACCCTGGGTCGACTGGATGTTCGCGGGCAGCGACGCGACGGTGATCGCCGACCGGGACGCCCGGCGGGCGCTGTTCGTCAACTTCAACGAGGCTCTGCGCCAGGGCGCTCACGCGATCGCCAGGGACAACGTGGCGTTCGTGGGACCGTGGGGGTTCCGGGTCGAGGACATCGCCGCACCTGTCCTCCTCTGGTACGGCGACGGCGATGAGATGGCGCCACCGAGCCACGGGCGGTGGCTCGCCGCGCACCTGGCCGTCGCCCACCTGACGATCTACGAGGGCGAGGGGCACCTCCTTCCGCTGGTCCACTGGGACCGGATGCTGGAGGAGTTGACCGCGCATGCATGACCTCGCGGCAATTGTTCGTGCACACCCGCTGCGCGGTGAACATACTGGCCACATGAGCGAGTACAAGAAGGGCGACCACGTCGAGTGGAACTCCGAGGCCGGGATGGTCAGCGGCGTGATCCGCGACATCCACACCGAGGACGTCGAGTTCAAGGGACGCATGCGGCGCTGCAGCAAGGACGAGCCGCAGTACGAGATCGAGAGCGACAAAACCGGCCACATGGCCATGCACAAGGGCTCGGCGCTGAAGAAGATCGACTAGCGCGGGACGCGGCCGGGAAGCGGGCGGCGCTCGAGGCGAGGGCGGCGCTCGAGGCGGGGGCGCAACCCGCGATCCACGTCGGCGGCACGCCCGGCCCTGAGCGCACGCGCGACAGCTCACCTATCGGATGGGGCACCGCCTACGGGGCCCCATAGGCGGCGCGCGATCGGATAGGTCGCGCGGCGGGGATCCGGCGGGCGGATCGTTGGCCGGGCAGGTCGCGGGTCGGGGTGGGCTGCTCGCTCAGCCGGCGACGGCCGCGGCGAGGTTGCCCAGCGAGTCCTCGAGCTGCTTCTCCGACACCAGCGGGAACGACACCTTCTTCAGCAGGTCCTTGTCGGTGACCTTGGACCAGTCGTAGGTGTGGCGGACCAGCGTGGAGTCCGGGCCCTGGGGCTCGAGCTCCCAGACCCACTCCCAACCCTTGGGCTCGGTGCCCGCGGGCGCGGTCTGCCAGGCCAGCAGCTTGTCCTTGGCGAAGCCGGTGACGTGGTTCTCGGTGCGGTACTCGCCGCCCATGTGCTCGCCCTCCATGTCCATGGCGAACACGTCACCGACCTGCTGGATGCGGTCGGTCTTGTAGTCGCCGCGCACGAAGCCTGAGCCGTCCAGGCGGGCGTGGTTCTCCGGGTTGGACAGGAATTTGAAGATCTCAGCCGCCGAGTGGTCGATCACGCGCTCGACGGTGATGGCGTTGGAATCAGTCATGACTCCACCGTGCCCGCCGCGGCGCCGGTTCGCATCCGGTCAGCGCTCGGCGCCGGTTCAGCGCTCGGTGCCGGTGCGCATCCGGCCAATGCTCGGCGCCGGTTCTCATCCGGTCGGGGTTCGGCGCCGAATTCACCGTGGGTTCACCCCGTACTCCCGAGCCGGACCGACGAGGGTGCCAGGATGGAGTGTCCGTTTCATGGTGCAGATGGGAAGTGGTCGCGTGTCGCGGTCTGTTGGTCGTCGGGCGGTACTGGCGTCGGTGGCGGTCTTCGCCTCCGGAGCGCTCGGGCTCGCGGGGTGTTCCGAGCCCGCGGCCCCGGAATCCGGTGAGGGCGCCGCGTCCTCGGAGGCGTCCGGCGAGGTGACCCTCTACACCTCGGAGCCGCAGGCCAAGATCGACGAGATCATCGCCGCGTTCAACGAGGAGCAGCCCGACATCGAGGTGAAGGTCTTCCGCGCCGGCACCGGCGACCTCAAGGCGCGCATCGAGGCCGAGAGGTCCACCGGCGCGGTCGCCGCGGACGTACTGCTCGCGGCCGACGTGCCCACCTTCGAGGACTACAAGGACCAGGACCTCTTCCAGGAGTTCGAGCCCAGCGAGGCCGACGCCCTGTCCGACGTGGCGATCGACCCCGACGGCTTCTACGTCGGCACCCGCATCATCCCGACCGTGATCGCCTACAACACCACCGAGATCACCGAGCCGCCGACCTCGTGGGCCGAGCTCACCGAGCCCGAGTACGCCGACCGGATCATCCTGCCCAACCCGGACGTCTCCGGCGCCGCCGCCTTCAACGCCGCGGCGTGGAGCCTGCAGCCGGACCTGGGCGAGGAGTGGATCGAGCAGCTCGGCGCCAACAACCCGCAGGTCGCCGAGTCCAACGGTCCCGTCTCGCAGGCCGTCGCCGAGGGTTCCCGCCCGGTCGGGATCGTGGTGGACTACCTCGTCCGCGACCTCGCCGCCCAGGGCTCGCCCATCGCCGTGAGCTATCCCGATGAGGGCGTCCCCTACATCACCCAGCCCGGTGCCGTGTTCGCCGACGCGCCCAACCCCGAGGCCGCCAAGCTCTTCCTCGACTTCCTCGTCTCCAAGAAGGGCCAGGAGATCGCCGTCGACCAGAGCTACCTCCCCGTGCGCGAGGACGCCGGAAGCCCCGAGGGCGCCCCCGCACTGGCCGACATCGCCCTCTTCGACCAGGACCTCGAGGCGATCGCCGCCTCCCGCGACGACGCCGTGGCCGCCTTCAACGAGGCCGTCAGGTAGGTGACGCTCCCCCTCAGGCTGGCCCTGTGGGCGTCCCTCGCGGGCGTCATGGTGCTGCCCCTGGCCCTGGTCGTCTCGCTGGGGCTGGGAGCCAACCACCTCCCCGAGCTCATCGACCAGGGCCTGCTCACGGCCACCGCCAACAGCCTCGTCAGCTCCCTGCTCTCGGCGGTGGGGGCCGTCATCATCGGCACGCTGATGGCGTTCCTGCTCGACCGCATCGACCTGCCGGGCCGCGGAGCGCTGCGCCTGCTGCTGCTCACCCCGCTGTTCATCCCGCCCTTCATCGGGGCCATCGCGTGGAGCGGACTGCTCACCGACGGCGGGCTCCTCGACCGACTGTTCGGGTTCGCACCGTGGAACTTCTACGGCGGGCCGGGCGTCGTCTTCCTGCTCACCCTGCACGCCTACCCCATGGCGTACTTCGTCGTCGCGGCAGCGCTCCGACGGATCCCCGCAGAGCTCGAGGAGGCCTCCCGCCTCTCCGGTGCCCGCCCGACGCGCACCCACCTCGACGTCACCCTGCCCCTCATCCGGCCCGCCATGGCTGCGGCGTTCACCCTGACCTTCGTCAGCGGGATCGGTGACTTCGGCATCCCCGTGATCGTGGGTCTGCCCGCCGGGTACGAGACGCTGTCGACGATGGTCTACCGGTTCCTCGAATCCGGATCCGTGGCCTCACCGCTGCAGACCGTCTCCCAGATCGGAGTGGTGCTGCTGCTCATCGGTGTCCTGGGAACGCTGCTCGACCGGCAGGTCACCAAGGGGTCAGTCGAGTTCGGCGGCACCGGACGGCCCGCCGCGCCCCAGGCCCTCGGCCGATCCCGGCTGCCCCTGGCGGTGGTCGCGTGGACCGTCAGCGTCCTGGTCACCCTCGCCCCGCTCGTCGGCCTGGCGGTCCGGGCCCTCCTCCCCGCACCGGGCGTGCCCCTCACCCTGGAGACCGCGACCCTGGACAACTTCCGGCGGGCGCTGACCGCCTCCACCACGATCGACGGCGTCACCAACTCCGTCGTCCTCGCGCTCGGAGCGGCGCTCATCTGCGGCGTCCTCGGACTGCTCGTCGGACTGTTCACCACCCGCCTGGCCGGACGCGACCGCGAACCGCTCCTCATGTCCGTCCTGCTGCCGCAGGCCGTCCCCGGCCTCGTCATCGCCACGGGGTGGCTCATCCTCGGCCGCTACACCGGACTGTTCAACACCCGCTGGGTCATCCTCGGCGCGTACGTCACCGCGTTCACCGCGATCGTGGTCCAGACCGTCCGCGGCCCACTGGCGGGGATCCACTCGTCGATGGAGGAGGCCGCCCGGATCGGCGGCGCCAAGGCGCTGCGCTCGCGGATCGACACGAGCGTGCGCATGGCCTTGCCCGCGGCAGGGATCGGCTCGGTCATGGTCACCGTGACCGCGGTGCGGGAGCTCACGCTCTCCGTCCTGCTCGTGGCCCCGGGCACCCAGACGCTCGGCGTGGTGATCTTCCAGTACCAGCGGGCCGGGGACTACAACGCCTCCTCCGCCCTGTCCGTGGTGCTCATGGCGGTGGGCCTGCTCGTCCTGGCCGCCTTCGGCGCCCGCTACACCCGACCCGACACCGGGTCCGACGCCGCATCCGGGAGGATCCGTGCCTGAACTCGACGCCCGCGGCGTCAGCGTCCGCTTCGGCGAGACCGTCGCCCTGGAAGACCTCGACGTCCGTGTGGACTCCGGCCGGATCCTCGCCCTCGTGGGCCCGTCCGGCTCCGGCAAATCCACCTTCCTCCGCGCCGTCGCCGGATTCGAGCGCCCCTCGGCGGGCACGATCCGGGTCGGCGACCGCACCCTCGTCGGCGACGGGATTCACCTGCCGCCCGAGGAACGCGGCCTCGGCATGGTCTTCCAGCACCACGCCGTGTGGCCCCACCTCAGCGTGGCGGACAACGTCGCCTACCCGCTGCGCCGCGCGAAGGTGCCGGCCGCACGCCGACGCGCGCTCGTCGCCGAGGCGCTCGAGACGGTCGAGCTGGGCGAATTCGCCCGGCGCCGACCCGACACCCTGTCCGGTGGGCAGCGTCAGCGGGTCTCGCTCGCCCGGGCCATCGTCGCGCGACCGGGCGTCCTGCTGCTCGACGAGGCCCTGTCCGCGCTCGACGAGCCGCTGCGCGCCTCACTCCGGCTGGTCCTGCGCCGACTCGCCGCCGAGCACGACCTCACGATGATCCACGTGACCCACGACCGGGGCGAGGCCCTCGCGCTCGGCGACGAGGTGGCCGTGCTGCACCGGGGACGACTCGTGCAGTGCGACGTGCCCGACCGGCTGGACGCCGCGCCGAACAGCGCCTTCGTCGCCGGGTTCCTGCACGACGCCACCCTCGTCGAGGGAACGGTCGACGGCGACGGGTTCCGCTCCGACGACGGGGGCATCACGCTCGGTGCCGACGTCCTCACCGGGCCCGCCGGCACGGTGACCGGCCCCGCCACCCTCGCGCTGCTCCCCGGCGGACTCGACCTGGCCGCGCCCGAAAGGGCCCCGGGACGCATCGGCGCGGAGTTCGTCACCTCCCTCTACGGTCGTAGCGGGAGGACGGTCATCTGCCGCCACGGCGACACCGAGCTCAGGGTCCTGGCCCCGGCCGGGACCGCGGTGCCAGGCCGGGTCGGCGAGCCCGTCGGCGTCGACGTCCGGCGCGGCTTCCTCTACCCGAGGGACTGACCCCGGCGCGAGCGGAGCCGCCGCACCAGTCTCGGCGCGCGGCCCGCCGCGGTGTCAGCCCTGGCGCGCCACCACCCGGCCGATCAGGCGCGTCGAGGCGAGGAACGGCACACGCGAGAAGCGCTTGGAGTACCAGAAGACCGTGGCCAGGGCGTCGGGCGTGATGACCACCCGCCGGGCCTCGATGCCGCGCACCGACCGCCGGGCGATGATCTCCGACGTCAGGTGCGTCCGCGTGAGCAGCTTGCGCGCCATCTCGTCCGCCTTCGGGTCGTCGCCGGAGAGCGACTCCGCCAGACCCGACCGGAAGAACTGCGGGCAGATCACCGACGTCGACACCCCGCGCGGCCGCAGCTCGGCGTCGAGGGTCTCCCCCAGCGCGACCGCGGCGGCCTTGGTCGCGTTGTAGGCCCCCATCTTGGGCGCGTGGACGAGTCCCGCCGCCGAGGCGGTGATGACCAGACGTCCGCCCCGACCGAGCTTCGGCGCGAGCGCGCGACAGCCCCGCACGACGCCGAGCAGGTTGATGTCCACGATCCGCTGCCACGACTCCATGGACGTGGTCTCCAGGGATCCGCCGACCGCGATGCCCGCGTTGTTGACGAGGATGTCCAGTGAGTCGATGTCCTCGGCGGCGGCCGCCCAGTCGGCATCGGATGTGACGTCCAGGCGGCGGTACGACCACCGCCCGGGCAGCCCCTGCACCGCGGCGGGCGGATCGGCGTGGACGTCGGTGAGGATCACCTCGTCGCCGAGCTCCAGATACTCGCGGGCCAGCGCCAGGCCCAGCCCCGAGGCCGCCCCGGTGATGAGCACGCGCCTGCCCGGACCGTCGGAGGTGGCCCGCCCGGACCGTCCGGCGCTCCGGCGTGGAAGGAAACGGGTCATGATCGCGCCACCTCGTCGTCGTCGCTCATCTCGGTCACCTCACGCACGGCGGAACCACCGGCGCCACCCGGCGCGCGGCGGGCGCCGGTCAGGACCACGTCCTCACCGAACGCCATCTCCCGGCGCTGGTCACCGAACGCGAGCTCGGGGATCTCCACCAGGAAGTTCTGCACGTAGCGCCACGGCCGCGAGTCGCCCTGCTTGGGGAACAGGTGGCCGTCGCGCCGGATGTAGCCGGCGTCGAAGTCCAGCAGGAGTTGATCGGCCGGGCCGTCGGGCAGGCGCGGCGCGTAGACCTCCTCGCCGGACCCCCACAGGCGGACCATGTAGCGCGAGACCATGTCCGCGCGCAGGGTCCACGACGAGTTGATGTAGCCCACGGTGAAGCTGACGTTGGGCACGCCCGCCAGCATCATGCCGCGGTACGTGGCCAGCGACGGGATGTCGAGCGGCTCGCCGTCGATGCTCAGCGTGCCGCCCCCGAAGACCTGCAGCCGCAGGCCGGTCGCGGTGATGATGACGTCCGCGTCGACGTGCTCGCCCGTGGTGAGGCGGATGCCGGTCTCGGTGAACCGGTCGATGTGCCCGGTCACCACCCGCGCGGCGCCGCGGCGCATGGCCCGGAAGATGTCGCCGTCGGGGGCCTTGCACACGCGCTGGTCCCACGGCCGGTACGGCGGCGTGAAATGCCGGTCGATCTCCTCCGCCGGCAGGTAGCGGCGCTGCATCGCCCGCAGCGCCGCCTTGAATAGCCATGGCAGTCGCTGCGCGATCACGAACTGCGCGGTGTCGCGCGCGCCGTGGTTGAGCCGGGCCACCCGGTGGTCCCACGGCGCCGGTAGCAGCCGCCTCCACACCGCGCTGATGACGTCCTTCTCCGGCAGTGGGCCGATGTAGCTCGGGGTGCGCTGCAGCATCGTCACGTCCGCGCCGAGGTCCGCCAGCGCCGGGACCAGCGTCACCGCGGTCGCGCCCGAGCCGATCACCACGAACCGTCGGCCGGCGTAGTCGAGGTCCTCCGGCCACTGCTGCGGGTGGATGATCTGCCCGCGGAAGTCCTCCTCGCCCGGGAACTCCGGGCGGAAGCCCTCGGAGTGCGAGTAGTAGCCCGAGCCGAAGTGCACGCGGCGGGCCCACACGATGCGCTCGCCGTCCGCGGTCCGGCAGGTCACGCGGTACAGCTGCACGTCGCTACGCCAGTCGGCGTCCGCCACCCACGAGCCCAGGTGGAGACGGTCGAGCGCGCCGGCCTCGCGGGCGGTGTCTCGGATGTACTCCTTGATGTCCTCGCCGTTGCCGAGCGTCGAGTCGTGGGGCCAGGGACGGAAGGGGAAGCCGAAGGTGGCCATGTCCGAGTCCGAGCGGATGCCCGGGTAGCGGAACGTGTGCCAGGTCCCGCCCAGGTCGTCGTGGACGTCGTGGATCTCCCAGCGCCAGTCCGGGAAGGCGCGGTGGACGTGGTGGGCCAGGTCGATCCCCGACATCCCCGCTCCGACGATGAGCAGGTCCAGCGGGTCGGCGGGCTCGGTGCCCGGCCCGTCCGAGAGGTGGGTGCTACCAGTCATGCCACGTACCGTAACCGCCCGCGGCGAGCGATGGTTTCCGTAATGCGCCAACAAGTTGCTCTTTCGCGCCACGTCGCCCAGAGTGCTCCCATGGCGTTCATCCGATCCGCGGGGCTGCGGGGCGTCCGCGCCGTCGTGGCCGGACTCGGCGGCGACGCCGACGACCTCGCCCGGCGCTCCGGCCTGCCCCACGGCGCCCTGGACAGCGACGAGATGCTGGTCGAGGACCTGTCGATCGCGCTCCTGCTGGAGACCGCGGCCGCCGAACTCGGATGCCCCGACCTCGGGCTCCGCGTGGCCGAACACCAGGACCTCGACATGCTCGGCCCCGTCGCGGTGGTCGTGAAGAACGCGCGGACCACCACCGAGGCGCTCGAGATGACCTCCAAGTACCTGTTCTTCCACTCGAGGTCGATCGAGATCACCGTCGTCCCCGATCCGCGCGGCGAGCCAGACGTGTTGGGCGTGCGGTTCGGCTACCGGGACCCCGCCCAACTCATCCCGCCCCAGGCCGTCGACCTCGTGCTGCTCTTCGTGCACCGGGCCATGCGCACCGTCCTCGGTGGCGACTACGGGCTGCTCTCCGTCGAGCTCCCGGGCCCGCTCAACACCGACGCCGCGCAGTACGAGGCCCTCTTCGGCGCGCCGGTCACGCCGTCGACCCCGTCCGCCGTCCTGCGCGTGCCGTCCGACCTCCTGGGCCGGGAGATCTCGGGCGGCGACGACGCCGTGCAACAGCTGGCGCTGCGGTACCTCGAGCAGCACGTGCCCACCGACCGCCGGAGCCTGACCGACCGAACCCGCGCGGCGCTCCACCAGTCCCTCGACGCCGGCGCCTCGTCCCTCGCGCGGATCGCCGGGTTGCTGTCCCTGTCACCCCGCTCGCTGCAGCGCGGCCTGGCGGGCGAGGGCACGAGCTTCTCCGCGGTCCGCGACGAGGTCCGCCGTGAGGTCGCCGCGCGGCTGCTCACCACCACGGAGATCCCGCTGTACCAGATCGCCTCGGCCCTCGACCTCGGCGACGCGACCACCTTCAGCCAGTACGCGCGCCGGTGGTGGGGCATGACCGCGCGTGAGGTCCGGCACGGCCGCGGCGGGGTGGGACAATCGACCCCATGAGCGAGAACCCGTCGTCCGACCCCCTGGCGATGCTCCGTTCCGGACGCGGACTGCCGGACGCCGCCGAGGTCGACGACCCGATCCGCGAACAGCTCCTCGACGCGGCCGCCGCGCAGTTCGAGAGTGTCGGGATCGCCCGGTCGACGATGAACGACATCACCCGGCGGGCAGGCCTGGCGCGGATGACCCTGTACCGCCGGTTCGCCAACAAGCAGGAACTCGTGGAGGCGACGCTGCTGCGCGAGGCGTCGTGGTTCCTCGCGGACCTGCAGCGGGAGCTCGACGCGCACGAGTCCATCGAAGACAAACTCACCGAGGGCTTCGCGTTCACGGTGCAGACGCTCCGCGACCACGACCTGCTCAACCGCCTCCTCGAGACCGAGCCCGAGGCGACGGTCCCCCACTTCACCGTCCAGGGCGCGCCGCTCATCACCGCCGCCGCTCACTTCCTCGCCGCGGAGATCAGCCGCGCCGCCCCCGAGCCGCGCAGCGACGAGGAGGTGCTGGTCGTGGCCGAACTGACCGCCCGGCTGGTCGTCTCCTTCGTCCTCACGCCGTCGACGACCATCGACCTCGACGACCCCGCCGTCGCGCGGGCCTTCGCCCGGAACCACCTCGGTCCCCTCCTCGGCGCGCACCCGCAGCGCTGATTCCGCGCGGTGCGGACCCACAGCCGACCCACGCGGTGCGCGCCGGCAGAGCTGACAATCCCCTCATGACTGCTTGACGAATCGGCGGTCTGTGTCTAGCGTCAGGGACAAATAGATCGCGGATGTCTCTCTGTCCCATCCGCTGGATTCCACGCCTCCCGACCCGCCGGGTCGGTGACCGGAAGGAAGATTATGTCCGCAGCCGCACCCGCCCCCACGGCGAGCACAGACGAGTACGAGGACACGCTCCGCCGCCTGTCGCACGCCTCCGTGCACCGCAGCTTCGACCCGTTCAAGGACATCGCCTGGGACCACCCTGACTTCTCCGTGGACCCCACGGACGAGCGCTGGGTCCTGCCCGCCGGGATCGATCCGCTCGGTGGTCACTCCTGGTACAAGTCCCAGCCGATCGAGAAGCAGATCGAGATCGGGCTGTGGCGTCAGGCCAACATCATGAAGGTGGGCCTGCAGTTCGAGAACATCCTCATCCGCGGGATCATGCAGTACGTCTTCAAGGCCGAGAACGGCTCCGCGGAGTTCCGGTACCTCACCCACGAGGCCACCGAGGAGTGCCACCACACGCAGATGTTCCAGCAGGGCGTCAACCAGATCGGGGCGGACGTCCCGGGTATGCCGCGCTGGATGCGTCGACTCTCCCCGATCCTCCCGCTTGCCGCCGGCCGGTTCCCGGTCGCGTTCTTCATCGGCGTGCTGGCCGGTGAGGAGCCGATCGACCACACGCAGAAGCAGGTCCTGCGCAACTCGGACTCCCTGCCGCCGGTGCTGTCGCGGATCATGGAGATCCACGTCGCTGAGGAGGCGCGCCACATCTCGTTCGCGCACACCTACGTCGCGCGAAACGCCCCCAAGCTGTCCCGGCGGGACGCGTTCCTCGTCTCCCTGCTGTTCCCGGTGATCATGCGGGTGCTGTGCGACGCGATCCTCAAGCCCACCAAGGAGTTCCGCGACACCTTCGATATCCCCGACGAGGTCGTCCGCGAGCTGTACTGGGACAGCCCCGAGTCGCAGCGGTTCCTGTCCGACCTCTTCGGTGACGTCCGGATGCTCGCCGAGGAGTCGGGTCTGATGAACCGGACGTCCCGCCGGCTGTGGAAGGCCCTGAAGATCGACGGACGACCCTCGCGGTACCGCGGCGAGCCGCCCGTGGCGTTCCGCGACTGACCACGCCCCCTCCCGGACAGGCACCCACCCATGCCCCACGTCATCACCCAGGCCTGCTGCGCGGACGCCTCGTGCGTCCACGCGTGCCCGGTCAACTGCATCCACCCGACGCCCGACGAGCCGGATTTCGCCACGGCGGAGATGCTCTACATCGACCCGGTGTCCTGCGTGGACTGCGGGGCGTGCGTGGGGGCGTGCCCGGTCGGGGCGATCGTGCCGCACACCGAGCTGGCCCCGGAGCAGCACGACTTCCTGCACATCAACGCCGAATTGACCGGCGACGACCGCCCTTCCCGGCCGCAGGCGCGCGTCCCCACGCTCGTGCGCCTCGGCCCCACGCGCACGACCGTGCGGGTGGCCGTGGTGGGCGCCGGGCCGGCCGCGCTGTACGCCGCCGACGAACTGCTGCGCCAGCCCGGGGTGGAGGTGACGGTGTTCGAGCGACTGCCCGTGCCGCACGGCCTGGCCCGGCACGGGGTGGCGCCCGACCACACCAGCACGCGCGCGGTGGCCGACCTGTTCCGGGCCATCGAGGAACAGCCCGGGTTCGGGTACCGCCTCGGGGTGCACGTCGGCGAGGACGTCACGGCCGCGGAACTGGCGGCCCATCATCACGCGGTGGTGTACGCGACCGGCGCCGGCACGGACCGGCCACTCGACATCCCCGGCACCGATCTGCCCGGGAGCACGTCGGCCACCGAGGTCGTGGCCTGGTACAACGACCACCCCGACCACGCGGACGCCCACGTCCCGCTGGACCACGAGCGCGCGGTGATCGTCGGCAACGGCAACGTGGCCCTCGACGTGGCGCGCATCCTCGCCACCGACCCGGAGCGGCTCGCCGACACCTCCATCGCCCGCCACGCCCTCGAGGCGCTGCGGGACAGCCGCGTCCGCGAGGTCGTGGTGCTCGGCCGCCGCGGCCCGGAGCACGCCGCGTTCACGCTGCCCGAGCTGGTCGGACTCGCCGCCCGGGACGACATCGACCTGCGCGTCGACGCCCCGGACGGCATCGACCCCGACGCCGCGACCA
>NZ_JAALDU010000216.1 GCF_014145015.1 Dietzia sp. E1
CGCTCGGCAGGCGGGAAGGGCGTGGTCTCCTCCACGAAGTCCGTGAAGGCCATCGTCGTGTCCAAATAGACGTTCTCGTACCGCTCGGCCAGATCGAGGAAATCCGAGTACTCGCCCATGCCCATGTGGGCGACGATCAGCGGCAGCTCGGGGAAGCGCTCGAGCATGGCGGCCACCGGCTCAGGACCCGTGAACTCGCCGGCCACCGGGCCCGAACCGCAGTGGATGACCGTCGGCACCTGCGCCTCGGACAACACGCCCCACACCGGGTCCAGCAGCGGATCCCGGGGGTCGTACTCGCCCACCTGGATGTGCGACTTGAACACCCGCGCCCCGGCATCGACGGCATCGCGGACGTAGGCACCCGCCGTCGGCTCGGGGAAGAACGTCGCAGTGTGGAGGCAGTCGGGGTGGCGGGAGGCGAACTCCGCGGACCACGCGTTGAGCCACGCAGCCATGTCGGGCTTGTGCGGGTACAGCATCGACGAGAACGCCAGCACCCCGTACGACCGCAGACGCTCGACCCGCTCGTCCTCGGCCTCGCGGTAGGTGATGGGCCAGGGACGGCCGATCTTGGGCCCGGCGGCGTCGAAGTAGTCCCACACCTTGGCCATCACGCGCGGGGGCATGAAGTGCGTGTGCACGTCGATGATGCCCGGCAGCCCGAGTGGCTCCCACAGCGCGCGGACCTGCGCCGCCTCGACGGCGGGATCGGGAGGGGGCACGGACCCGGTGAGGGTGGCGGTGCCGTGGTGTTCACACATGCGTCCGAGGGTATGTCAACGAACCCGGCCCGCCCGGGATTCGCGGCGCGGACTCCGGTGTCACCCCCGAGGCGCGGGCCGGCCGAGCGCCGGGCAGCCCCGATCCCGGGTCTCGGGTCCCGTGTCACGGGCCACGGTGCGCTCACCTGGGCCAGCGACGCCGCCTCAACCCGCAACGCCACCTCAACCCGCAACGCCGCCTATCGGATCGCGCTACGCCTTCGGGGTCCCATAGGTGGAGTTCCATCCGATAGGTGGCGGGACGGGCTCGATGCCGAAGGGACGGGCCTGATGTCGAGGGCACGAAGCGGCAGGCGGCGCAGGTCCACAGCGTCGCTGATCAGCACCGGGCGGCGCAGGCTCCCGGAGGAGCTGATCAGCGCCGGGCGGCCGCGATCCGCTCCCGGCGCAGCCGCTCCACCGCCGGCACCTCGACCGGCGGCAGCGAGTCCACGCCCAGCGCGCGGCCCAGCAGCAGGTCGGCCAGCTCGGGATTGCGGGCCAGCACCGGCCCGTGCATGTAGGTGGCGATGATCGAGCCCTGGACCACGCCCTCGACCAGCCCGCCCGCGGGGACCGACTGACCGTCCGGCACGCCGTTGCCGACGCCTGAGGTGACGCGACCCAGGGGAGCGGCGTCCGGGCCCAACACGGTGGCGCCCATGTGGTTCTCGAAGCCCGTGAGCGGCTGCGTCAGTCCCGCGACCTGCGGCGCCACCACCAGCTCGCCGATCGAGCGGGTGGCCTGCGGCGAGGTGGTGACGTCCAGCAGGCCGAGCCCGGGCGCGCGCGAGCCGTCCGAGACGACGAACCACTCACCGAACACCTGCATGCCGGCGCAGATCGCCAGCACCGGCGCCCTGCGCTCCACCGCGCGTTGTAGACCCGGCGATGCGGAAAGGTGCCGGGAGGCGAGCTTCTGCGCCGCGTCCTCGCCGCCGCCGACCGTGTACAGATCGCAGGAATCGGGGACGGCGTCCTCGAGGGTGATCCGCACGATCTCGGCGTCGTAGCCGCGCCACCTGAGCCGCTGACGCAGGACCAGCGAGTTGCCGTCGTCGCCGTAGGTGCCCATGACGTCGGGCAGGACCAGACCGATCCGCACCGTCGACTCGGTGGGCCGGGCCGAGTCCGCGGCGACGGTGTCCAGCGGGGAGGCGGACGCGCCCTCCCGGCGGGCCCCCGCGTCGCGCGGGTCCGGATTGCTCTCGCCGGCGTGATGCTCGCTCATCGTCACTGCTCCTTCCGGGCGGCCGGGGAACCGGTCTCTGCGCTCGCGGAACCGGGCCCCGCGTCGACGGGACGGTGCCCGGCGGCGGCCATGGCCCGCCCGAGGTCACGGAACGCCGTGTAGTTGGCCAGCACCTCGACCCGCCCCGGGGGGCAGCGTCGGATCGCGGCCAGCGGATCCGGCTCCAGCTCGTGGCGCACCCCGGCATAGGTGAGCCGCACCGAGAGGTCGGCCGCCCGCTCGCCCGAGGCGTACACGGTGACGCCCTCGAAGCTCTCGAACCGCACGTCCCACAGCCATGACAGGTCCACACCGTCGGCGACCTGCCCGTTCACCGCGATCACCAGGCCGTCGGCCGACGTGTCGATCATGCCCAGCGCCTCCTGCCAGCCGGCCGGATTCTTGGCCAGCAGCAGGTGCGCGGACCGCCCGTCCACGTCGACCGTCGAGTAGCGGCCGGCCACGTCGTCGACCTGCTCGACCGCCCGGACCGCGGCGGCCGGGTCCGCGCCCATCGCCACCGCGGCCGCCACGGCCTGGG
>NZ_JAALDU010000217.1 GCF_014145015.1 Dietzia sp. E1
GTACACCCGATCGTCGGCCTCGGCGGCCGCCACGACGGCCTCGGACTCGGCGAGGTCGTCGCCGACGGTCACCATGGCGGCGACGCCGGCGAGCGCGGCCCGGTCGGCGGCCGCGCGCACCTCATCCGCCGTGCGGTGTCCGCACGAGTACAGGTGCGTGTGCGCGTCGACGAGCCCGGGCAGCGCCTCGGGCAGGACAGGGGTCGGGCGGGACTTACGCTTACCCATGGCGGGCGCTCAGCCCTCCCCACCGTCGGTCGGGTGCTGGATGGGCGCCCAGGTCGGGCCGGTCTCGGCCAGCTCGGGATCGACCTTGGCGAACAGCGGGCTCGGTTTGGCCAGCGGCGTGCCGGGCGCGATCTCGGTGCGCCCCCACCGGGCCTGCTCGGCGGCGTAGTCGCCCATGATCACCGGATACGTGCGGCCGGCGGCGGGCAGCCCCTCGCCGACGAGCTCGACCGGCATGTCGTCGGTGACCTCGTGGACCTGCGGCGCGGCGGCCCACACGCCCTGCCCGCCGATCGCGCCGTGGATCTGCTGCGCGGCGGACGGCAGGTACGGGGTGAGCAGGGTGTTGGCGTCAGAGACCACCTGCAGGGCGGTGTGCAGGACGGTGCCCAGGCGCTCGCGCTGCTCGGGCTCCTTGGCCAGCTTCCACGGCTCGGTGGCGGCGATGTAGCGGTTCGCCGCGCCCACGATCCGCATGGCCTCGGTGACGCCGGCCTTGAACCGGGAGCGCTCGAGGTGCGCGCCGACGGTCGCGAAAGCGGACTCGGCGTCGCGCAACAGCTCGGCGTCGAGGTCGGTGAGGGTGCCGGGCCGCGGGATCTCGCCGAAGTTCTTGTGCGCCATGGACACGGTGCGGTTGACGAGGTTGCCCCAGCCGCCCACGAGCTCGGCGTTGGTGCGGCGCACGTACTCGTCCCAGGTGAAGTCGGTGTCCTGGTTTTCCGGCCCGGCCACGGCGATGAAGTAGCGCAGCGCGTCCGGGCCGAACTCGGCCAGGAAGTCCCGCACGTAGATCACGACGCCGCGCGAGGACGAGAACTTGGACCCGGACATCGTGAGGAACTCGCTCGAGACCACCTCGGTGGGCAGGGTGAGGGCCCCCAGGGGACCGGGCTCGCCGCCGTGGGCGCCCCGGCCGTCGTAGCCGATGAGCTCGGCCGGCCAGATCTGGGAGTGGAAGGTGATGTTGTCCTTGCCCATGAAGTAGTGGGACACGGCCTCGGGGTCGGTCCACCACCTGCGCCACGCCTCGGGCTCGCCGGTGCGCCACGCCCACTCGATGGACGCGGACAGGTACCCCACCACGGCGTCGAACCACACGTAGAGCTTCTTGTCGCCGCGGTCGGCCCAGCCGTCCACGGGGATGGGGATGCCCCAGTCGATGTCGCGGCTCATCGCGCGGGGGCGCAGGTCCTCGAGCAGGTTGAGGGAGAACTTGAGGACGTTGGGCCGCCAGTCCTTCCGCCCCTTCAGCCAGTCCCCCAGCGAGTCGGCCAGCGCCGGCAGGTCGAGGAACCAGTGCTCGGTCTCGATGAACTTCGGCGTCTCGCCGTTGATCCGCGAGCGCGGGTTCTTCAGGTCCGCCGGATCGAGCTGGTTACCGCAGTTGTCGCACTGGTCGCCGCGCGCGCCGTCGTCGCCGCAGATCGGGCAGGTGCCCTCGATGTAGCGGTCCGGCAGGGTGCGCCCGGTCGACGGGCTCACCGCGCCGGTGGTGGTCTTGGCGACCATGTAGCCGTTGCGGTGCAGCCCGCGGAACAGTTCCTGCACCACCGCGTAGTGGTTCCGCGTGGTGGTGCGGGTGAACAGGTCGTAGCTCAGGCCGAGCCCGGCCAGGTCGTCGACGATCACGCGGTTGTAGCGATCGGCGAGTTCCTGGACGGGCACGCCCTCCTTCTCGGCCTGCACGAGCAGCGGGGTGCCGTGCTCGTCGGTGCCCGAGACCATGAGGACGTCGTTGCCGGCCATGCGCTGGTAGCGCGAGAAGACGTCCGACGGCACCCCGAACCCCGAGACGTGTCCGATGTGTCGGGGGCCGTTCGCGTACGGCCATGCGACCGCGGTGAGGACTGTCTTCGCCATACCTACAGACTAGGTGGTGGTGGACCCGTCACCGGAGGTGGAGGTCCCCCCGGCGGCGGGAGCCGCGCCGGATCCGGCGGAAGCGGCACCCGGGTCCGCGGCGGCGGCTGGAGCGGCGGTCGGCGCC
>NZ_JAALDU010000218.1 GCF_014145015.1 Dietzia sp. E1
GAGGGTGGCCACGACGTCGTCGCGTTCGCGGCCGGCGACCAGCGCGCGACCGGAGAGGGCGCGGTCGGCCAGTTGGTCGAGCGTCAGGCCGTCGAGGGCGAGGTCACCGCCGCCGGAGGGGACGAACGCGTCGGGGTGGATGCGGCACGCCTCGGCGAGGTCGGTGACGCCCGGCGGCACCTCGACGCCCGCGGCGGCCAGGGGGCGGCCCATCGGGTCGGTGGTCATGAGGAGGGTCTCGACGTCGGTGGGATGGCGGTCGAGGCGGTCGGGGACGGTGACGACGACGACGGCGTCGTCCGCGGACCCTGTGCGGACCTCGGCGCCCGCCCACCAGGCGCCCAGCAGGACACCGGCGGTGAGCCAGTGGGCGGGCAGGTCGCACACGATCACGTCACCGGGCGTCACCCCGAGTTCGTCGCGGAGCAGGCCCGCGATCTTCGCCGCCCAGTTGGCGGTCGAGGTGACCGACAGCTCGACGCGGGACGGGGCGGCCTCGTCGTAGTGGGTGACCATCGGCGCCCCGGGGTCGAGCGCGAGCAGCGGCTGGAGCACGGTGTCTGCGGCGGTGTTCACTCGGGTGGCCTCCTGGCGTCGTGGGGTGGTTCCCCCGGTCCGGCGGGCGGCGCGTCCGCCTCCGGGGTCAGTTCACGCAGGGTACGTCGGAGCCGCCGGCGTCGAAGGTCGGACGCTGCGCGATCGACGGCGGGAGCGGCGCGTACGTGGTGGTGGCGGGGGAGTAGGACTCGGTCGTGGCGGCCTCACCGGTGGGGCCGCTGTAGTCGTCCGCGAGGACCACACGCACGGTGCCGGGCGGGACCGCGGGGTCGACCTGGACCGGCAGGCCACCGAGCGCGTCGGAGACGGCGAACGCGGCGGCGTCGTCGGCCGAGCCCGCCGCCACGTGAGAGGTGTAGGCGGCGGCCGGGTCGGTGAGCAGATCACCGGTGGTGTAGCCCAGCTCGGTGAGCGCACCGGAGACGCGGGCGGCCAGCCCGTCGATCGCGGTGGTGTTGACCACCGACACGGCGACCGTCGAGGGGTCGACGCCGGGCTCACCGGGGGCGGGCTCGCCGTCGCCGCCCTCGGCGGCGTCCGCGTCATCCTCGGTGCTGGCGAAGCCCGCGACGAACTCCGACACCTGGACGGGGTCGGCGGTGACGATGGACTCGCCCCACTCGGTGTACGAGTCGATGCTGGTGACCGGGATGGTCTCGAAGCGGACGCTGCCGCCGCTGATGTCCTTGAGCTTCATGGCGAAGTCCACGAAGTCCCAGTTCTCGTCGATCACGAACGAGCGTTTGGCGGCGTCGACCAGCGCACCGAGTTTCGTGGGATCGGTGAGGGTGCCGGCCGAGAGGATCTTCTTGACCAGCTGGGACATGAACACCTGCTGGCGGACGATGCGGTCGAGGTCGCCGGCGGGCAGGTCGTGGCGCTGGCGGACGAAGCTCAGGGCGTCCGAGCCGGAGACCGTCTGGACACCCGCGTCGAAGTTCGCGCCCGACAGCGGCTCGTCGACGGGCTCGTTGAGGCAGACGGGGACACCGCCGACCGCGTCGGTGAGCAGTACGAAGCCCAGCAGCCCGATCTCCGCGTAGTGGTCGGCCTGGACGCCGGTGAGGTCCGCGACGGCGCCGATGAGCCCGTTCCGGCCAGCGTTGACGGCCGCGCGCTGGTCCTCCTCGGTGATGACGCCCTCGGGGTCCGAGGCCACGACCCGCTCGAGGTGGGCCTCCTTGTTGGCCGCGTACACACCGTTGATCTTGCTGCCGCCGACGGTGCTGGTCTCCACGTACACGTCACGCGGGATGGAGATCGCGGTGGCGGAGCTGCCGTCCTCCGGGATGCGGATGAGCAGGATCGTGTCGGTGTTCTCGCCGTCCTCCTCACCGGTGCGGATGGTGGCGAGCTCCTCCTGGCTGAGGGGGTTGCCCTGGGCGTCGGTCCGGTTGTCGGTGCCGACCAGAAGGATGTCCACCGCGCCGTCGAGGCCGCCGTCGCCCACGTCCAGGCCGCCGGCGGAGGACAGGTCCGAGCTGAGGCCGTTGACGAGCGTCCAGCCGACGCCGGTGACCAGGAGGCAGACCGCGGAGACGAGAGCGGCGAGGACGCGGCCTATACGCGAGGCCATCGGGTGGGCCGGGGTGGCGTGCCGCCTACCCCGCGCCCGGCTGTGGGCGCGACGGGGAGTCACTGGCAGCTCGGCGCTCATCCACCGTCCTTGTCCTCGATTAGGGGCCGCTCGAGGCCGCCGACGATCATCCCACGGTACCGCGCCGCGCGCCGCGCGTCGGAATCGACGGGCCGCGTCGTAGGGTGTTGCGCGTGACGACCCGACTACCCGTCGTGACGGTGACGTACTCGCCGGGCGACCACCTCCACAGCTTCGTCGAGACGCTCCCGGCGGCCACGTCCCGGCCGGTGGCGCTGGTGATGGCGGACAACGGGTCGACAGACGGGGCGCCCGAGGCCGTCGCCGCCCGGTACGACTTCGCCGAGTTCTTCCCGACCGGCGGCAACCTCGGCTACGGCACCGCGATCAACCGGGCCGTGGCCGAGATCGCCGCGCGTCCGGACGAGTTCGACCAGGAGTTCGTCCTGGTGGTCAACCCGGACGTGACGTTCGAACCCGGCTCGGTGGATGCCCTCCTCGAGGCGGCGCGGCGGTGGCCGCGCGCGGCCGCGTTCGGCCCGCGCATCTCCGAGACGGACGGGTCGGTGTACCCGTCGGCCCGCTCGGTGCCGCGGCTCGGGGCCGGGATCGGTCACGCCCTGCTCGGGCAGGTGTGGCGGGGGAACCCGTGGACCGCCCACTACCTCGACGGCGCGGACATGGAGACCGAGCGGACCGCGGGCTGGCTGTCCGGTTCGTGCCTGCTGCTGCGCCGTGAGGCCTTCGACGCGCTCGGCGGGTTCGACGAGCGCTACTTCATGTACCTGGAGGACGTGGACCTGGGCGACCGACTCGGGCGCGCCGGGTGGCAGAACGTCTACGTCCCGGACGCCGTCATCCACCACGACCAGGGCCACGCGGCGAAGGCGGTGCCCGAGTTCACCCTCCGGGCCCACCACCGCAGCGCCTATCTGTTCCAGGCGGACAGGCACCCACGGACGTGGCAGGCCCCGATACGCTGGGCGCTCAGAGCGGGCCTGGAACTGCGGTGCCGTCTCGCGATCCGGTCCGCGCGGCGTGCCACGCGCCCACCCCGCGGCCGCCACGGCTGAGCCCGCGGGAACCGGGTCCGACCCACGACCGACATCCACCCACCGCCCCGGCGGCTCGCGAGCGCGACCGCGGGGCCCGACGACCCCCAGGAGCTTCATCGTGACCTCGACGACCACCGGGAGCGCCGCGACCGGCGACGACCTGATCGCCGACACCGAGGCGGTGGTGCTGGTCGGCGGTAAGGGCACGCGGCTGCGGCCCCTGACGATCTCCGCGCCCAAGCCCATGCTCCCGACCGCGGGCCTGCCGTTCCTCACCCACCTGCTGTCGCGCATCCGCGCGGCCGGCATCCGGCGAGTCGTGCTGGGCACGTCGTTCAAGGCCGAGGTGTTCGAGGAGCACTTCGGCGACGGCTCGGACCTCGACCTCGACATCTCGTACGTGGTGGAGACCGAGCCGCTGGGCACGGGCGGCGGCATCCGCAACGTGCTGCCCGAGCTCGCCGCGTCGACCGTCATGGTGTTCAACGGCGACGTGCTCGGCGGCACGGATCTGCGGGAGATCCTGGCCCTGCACCGGGCCAAGGACGCGGACCTGACCATGCACCTGGTGCGCGTGTCCGACCCGCGCGCGTTCGGGTGCGTCACGACCGACGACGACGGCCGCGTGCAGGAGTTCCTGGAGAAGACGCAGGATCCGCCGACCGACCAGATCAACGCGGGCTGCTACGTCTTCCGCCGCGAGCTCATCGAGCAGATCCCCGAGGGACAGCCCGTCTCGGTCGAGCGGGAGACCTTCCCGCAGCTGCTCGGTGAGGGCAGGCGCGTCTACGGTTTCGTCGACTCGGCCTACTGGCGCGACATGGGCACCCCGGAGGACTTCGTGCGCGGTTCGTCGGACCTCGTCCGCGGGATCGCCCCCTCGCCGGCGCTCGACGGCCACGCGGGGGAGGCCCTCGTGCACGAGGGCGCCGGGGTCGGCGCGGGCGCCGTGCTCGTCGGCGGCACGGTCGTGGGACGGGGC
>NZ_JAALDU010000021.1 GCF_014145015.1 Dietzia sp. E1
GTCCCCCGTCGTGCGCGGCGGTCGACGCGGTGAGGGGCGCGGTGGGTTCCAGCCCCAGGAGCAGCCCGGCCGGCACGGCGGCGCGCACCGCGGGCAGTACGGCCACGCGCGGGGCGTGGGCGCGGATCGTCGATCGGAGCTCGCCGAACCGTTCGCGGGTGACGAGGTCGCATTTGTTGACGACGACGAGGTCGGCCTCCGCCAGGTGCGCGGCCAGTCTCGGGTGCCGCTCCATGGCGTCATCGAGGCCCTCGGCGTCGACCACCTGGATCATCCCTGCGTGCCGCACCACATCGCGCGGCACGTCGTGCACCATCCGGGACAGCACGGACGGCTCCGCGAGCCCGCTGGCCTCGATGACCGCCAGGTCCAGACCCATGTCCGGATCGGCCAGCCGGCCCAGCGTCCCGGCCAGCTCGCTGGCGTCCACCTCGCAGCACACGCAGCCGTTGGCGAGCGAGACCATGGAGTCCACGCGGCCGGCCACGGCGGTGGCGTCGACGTCGATCTCGCCGAAGTCGTTGACGATCGCCGCGATCCGCAGGCCGGGCGCGCCGGAGAGCAGATGGTTGAGAAGGGTGGTCTTGCCCGCGCCCAGGTAGCCGGTCAGGACCAGTACCGGCAACGGCTCACCGGGGGCGCGGCGGGCGTCCGTGCGCCCGTCACCGCCCCCGGCGAGGTGACCGTGCGCGAGGCGATCGCTCAGCGCTTCCACTCGGGCTTCCGCTTCTCCGCGAACGCGGACATGCCCTCGGACTGGTCCTCGGTGGCGAACAGCGCGTAGAAGGCGTTCTGCTCGGCGAGCAGGCCCTCCTCGAGGGTGGTCTCGAACGAGCGGTTGACCGCCTGCTTCGCGGCGATCGCGGTGGTCTTGCTCATGGACGCGATCTTCTCCGCGACCTTGCGGGCCTCGTCCAGCAGCTCGGCGGCGGGGACCACGCGCGCGACCAGGCCGGAGCGCTCGGCCTCGTCGGCGTCCATCTGTCGGCCGGTGAGGCACAGGTCCATGGCCTTGGCCTTGCCCACGGCGCGGGTGAGGCGCTGCGAGCCGCCCATGCCGGGGATGACGCCGAGGGTGATCTCCGGCTGGCCGAACTTGGCGTTGTCGCCCGCGATGATCATGTCGCACATCATGGCCAGCTCGCAGCCGCCGCCCAGCGCGAAGCCGGAGACCGCGGCGATGATCGGGGTGCGCGCGGCGGTGAGGCGCTTCCAGTCGTGGAAGAAGCGCTCGAGGTAGATGCCGGGGTAGCTCTTGTCCTTCATCTCCTTGATGTCGGCGCCGGCCGCGAAGGCCTTCTCCGAGCCGGTGATGATGATGCAGCCGACGCCGGGGTCCGAGTCCAGGCCCTCGACGGCCTCGACGACCTCTTTCTCCATGGCGCTGGACAGGGCGTTGAGCGCCTTGGGTCGGTTGAGCGTGATGGTGGCGACCCGGTCGGTCTGCTCGACCAGGATGTTCTCGAACTGCTTCTCCGTCACGGACATGCGCGTCTCCACTCTGTGTCTGCCTACGATTAGTTGGAAGTCCTTGTAAAGACTCCGGGGCCGATGCTAGCCGGTCAGCGCGCGAGCGGCCCGCCGTTCCACAGCCCCGACCGTACGGCCTCTCCGTGGTCGACGGTCGCCTCGCGCGCCTCGGGCACGAGCGGGGTGTACCGCACGAGCGATCCCCAGTCCCGGTCCCAGTCGTGCTCGAGGTAGGTGGGCACGGTCTCGCCCTCGAGCAGCAGCTCGATGAAGCCGAGCGGCCCGCCGCCGTCCCACGACTGCCACGTGTTGGTGGAGCTCACCGCCAGGCCGCGGTCCGGCAGCACGCGGTACTCGGGCAGCTCGTGGATGCCGGCGTACTCGTCGAACGGGCGCAGGCACGGCACGTGGAACGCCACCGCCCAGTCGGGCAGCACCGGACGGGTGTCGCCGACCAGCTCCTGCATCGTCACGAGCTCCGGCATGCGCGGCGGGGTGAAGGCGATCCAGCGCGACGGGTCCGGGTCGAGGTCGCGCACGACCAGCCGGATCGCGGTGGTGTCCTCGGGCAGCGTGTCCACGGGCACGCGCAGGTTGCGCCACGCGGGGGCCGGGCCGATGTCCAGGGGGAGGACGGAGCCGGCGGCCTCGGTGCCGTCGCCGGTCGCGTACTCGACGCGCAGGGCGTCGGGGGCGAAGGAGCCGGCCACGGCGATGGTGATGAGCGGGTTCTCGTCCGACCGGTCGGGCAGCGGGTACCAGTCGGTGGTCGTCTCGGCGTTGAACTGCGCACCGGTCTGGTGGCTGCCCAGGACGGGCACGCGGGCGGGGTCGAGCCCGAACGGCAGGACGGCGTGGCTGCCGTTGATGCCCTCCCCGGCGCGGACACCGCCCTCGGTGCCGGCGGTGGTCGACGTGGTGTCGGAACTCTCGCCGGTACCCGGGGTGTCGGTGTCGACGTCCTGCGTCGCCGTGAGATCGGTGGGGATGCCGTCGGGTTCGAACCGGACCGCCTCGGCCCCGGCCTCGAGCTGGTCACGCGGCTCGCCCACGGGCGCGAGGAGGCCCGCGTTGGCGTCCGGCTCGGCGAGGACCGCGTCGGCGATGCCGCACGGCTTCCCGGACAGTGCGCGCAGGTTCTGGAGGCCCACCGAGTAGGCGGGGTACTGGTTACGAACGGCCGCGGCCATGGAGGCGACGATGATGACGACGACGAGGGCCGCCGCGAGCCCGAGCGGGGCCCGCGAGATCTCGCGGGCGAAGCGACGGAGGGGCCCGCGGTCGCGGTCGGCCCGCTGCGGCCCGGTCCGCGGGAGGAACGGCTCGCGGTAGTGCAGCACCAGCGCGGCGAGGAGGGCCAGCAGCATGAGGCCGACGAACACCGAGGACAGGGTGACGCCGGCGATGGACGGCTGGGCCCCGCCCCACGGGATGCCGTAGATAGAGATGTACCACCAGCCGTTGGTGGAGGTGAAGCTCAGCGCCAGGACGAAGAACACGGCGGCCAGGAACAGCATGCGGTTGCGCAACGAGCGGGTCGCGGTGGGCAGAACCGCCATGGTCACGAGGGCGGCGAGCGCCGCACCGATGGTCGCGAAGGCGCCGAAGTGGTGGGTCCACTTGGTGGGGTTGAGCGCCATGAAGGCGATGGAGATGGCCGCGAGGCCCACGATGCGCCGGGCCGGCCCGATCGCCACGCCGGGGACGTGACCCTTGCGGAAGAGGATCGCCGCGCAGGTGATGAGCGAGAGGAACATGGTGAGCACCGCGAACCGCCGCGCGAGCGAGCCGTCCGGAGTCGGGTTCATCAGCCACTCGTAGCGCCACACCTCCTCGAACCAGCGGCCGGTCGGCCCGACGTCGCCGAGCAGCGCCGAGGACTGGAGCGTGGTGACCAGCGGCTGGTCCAGGAAGATGAGGTGCAGCACCCCGAGTCCCGCGGCCAGCAGGGGCGCCACGGTCGGGATCCACCCGTCGCGCCGCGCCCGCCGGATGACGAGCAACAGCAGCGGGCGCGAGGCGGCGATGATGACGGCGATGCAGAACGTCCCCGTCGGCGCCGCGGACAGGGTGAGCCCGCCGATGATGAAGCCTGTCGCCGCCGGCAGCAGCCGGCCGGTCGCGAGAGCGCGTTCGAGCGAGACCCAGGTGGCCAGCACGCCGAAGGCGATGATCGGCTCGGGGCGCAGGCCGTTGTTGTAGGTGAGCCAGAACGCGAGGAAGACGGCGGCGGTGCTCCACCGGACGGCGGGCGCCCGGCGGGCGGCGATTCCCAGGCGCGGGATGACCTCCCGCGAGAGCAGGATCCACGATCCGATGCCCAGGAGCAGGGCGGGCAGTCGGAGCCAGACACTGCCGAGCGAGACCGCGCTCATCAGGGTGTAGAGATAGTACGGCATCCCGAAGGGGGCGTAGGGCGCACCGTAGTAACGGAACACCTCGGGCATGTAGCCGCTGGAGACCGCCGCGCGCGCCTCGGTGAGGATGTAGCCGTCGTCGGCCGTGTTGGCGCCGATGACGTGCCACACCAGCAGGGTGCCCACGACGAGCAGATCCAGCGGTCGCGGCCTCCACCAGCCCGGCGGGAGGATCCGACGCGCCACCCGGCCATCTCGCAGGTCGAGCCGGTGCAGGGCGACCAGCGCGACGATGATGGCGAGGATGCCCACGACGATCGCGATCTGCTTGATCGCCGTCGCCTGCGTGGTGTACCGCGAGTCGACCGTGATGTCGACGGACATGCCCTCCGGCGCGGCGCCCTCCAGATCGGTGAAGACACCCACCACCTGGGGCCGCAGGTCGCGGTCGATGCGGCCTCCGACGCCCTGCCCGTCGACGGAGAGACCGACGAACTCGGCCCCGATCGACCCTGAGTCGGCGGTGACGCGGATGCTCGAGCAACCGCCGGGCGCGGCGACCGCCTCCGTCGGAGCGGAGGCGATCAGAACGTTGCGGCTGCGCACCTCGACGTTCGGCCCGGCCACGGACACCATGAGGCCGCGCGCGCCGGCGTCCTCCCCCGCCTCGCGCGGCGCGGTGGAGACGAGGACGCCGTCCTCACGGCCCTGCTCGCGCAGCTCGGTCACCGCCGAGCACGGGAGTTCCACCGCGATGTCGAGCGGGTAGTACGCCACCAAGGGCGCGGTGACCGGGTCGAGGGTGCCGCCCTCGGGCCAGCTGATGCTCGACGTGGTCTGCGTGACGGGGAGCAGCGGCACGACGATCGCGAGCAGGATGCCGATCAGCCCACTGACTGCGGCGACGATCCCCCACCGAGGTCCCGACTGGGCTCTCTCCGGCACGACAGGGACCTCGGTGGCAGTCGATGGCATGGCGTCCACGCTATAACGAGGGGTCGACGATCCCCGAAACGACGAACGCGCCGGAGGGATAACCCTCCGACGCGCCATGTCAGTCGTGGCCAGAGTCGGGATCGAACCGACGACCTTCCGCTTTTCAGGCGGACGCTCGTACCAACTGAGCTACCTGGCCATAAGACCACCGGCGCACCCGGTGAAACCGAATGCGCCGGTTGCCTCTGGCGACCCTGACGGGACTCGAACCCGCGACCTCCGCCGTGACAGGGCGGCGCGCTAACCAACTGCGCCACAGGGCCGTGCTCTTCGCACGAGAAAGAACATTAGTGGACGCCGCCGTCGATGCGCAAATCGGGGCCCGATCCCCCGGTCCCGCGCTGGTCAGCGCCGCGTTCGGGACGGTGAGCTCGGCCGAGCCCGGCCCCCGTGGTGACGCTGCGCCGCGCCACCGTCGTGAGGCGCTGAACGCACGAGGTCCCGGCCACCTGCTCGGTGACCGGGACCTCGGCTGTGTGTACCCCCTACGGGATTCGAACCCGCGCTGCCGGCGTGAAAGGCCGGTGTCCTAGGCCGCTAAACGAAGGGGGCCTACGCCACGTCCGGGATCGCCGGTCCGCAGCGCGCTCCAGTGTAGGACACCGCCCGCCGGGCGGATAAACCAACCGGGAGGCGGGGCGGTATCGTGACCGTCGCCCCTATAGCTCAGTTGGTAGAGCTACGGACTTTTAATCCGCAGGTCGTCGGTTCGAGCCCGACTGGGGGCACCACCGCGGTCGCCGGGTCGGCCGCTCGTCCCCCGATTTTGGACGCGTGCGCCGACCGCTGGGACACTTGATCCATGTCCGTCCCCACCGCCACCGCCTCCCCCGCGCTGCGCATCGGCCCGCTCGAGCTCGCGTCGCCCGTCGTCCTCGCGCCGATGGCCGGGGTCACCAACGTCGCGTTCCGCACCCTGTGCCGCGAGATCGAGCGGGAGCAGCAGGGTTCGGTGTCGGGACTGTACGTGTGCGAGATGGTCACGGCCCGTGCGCTGGTCGAGCGCCAACCGGCGACGCTGCACATGGCGACGTTCGCGCCCGACGAGTCGCCCCGCAGCCTGCAGCTGTACACGGTCGACGCCGAGTACACGTACGCGGCCGCCAGGATGATCGTCGACGAGAATCTCGCCGACCACATCGACATCAACTTCGGATGCCCGGTCCCCAAGGTCACCCGGCGCGGCGGTGGATCAGCGATTCCCTACAAGCGGCGCCTGTTCCGGTCGATCGTGGCGGCGGCGGTGAGGGCCACCGAGGGCACCGACATCCCGGTGACGGTCAAGATGCGCGTCGGGATCGACGACGAGCACCACACCCACCTCGACGCCGGCCGGATCGCCGTGGACGAGGGCGCCAAAGCGGTGGCGCTCCATGCGCGGACCGCCGCCCAACGGTACTCGGGTGAAGCCGATTGGTCGCAGATCTCGCGGCTCGTCGAGCACGTCGGCGCGGTGTCGGACGTACCGGTCCTGGGCAACGGCGACATCTTCTCCGCCGAGGACGCGGTGCGGATGCGCGAACAGACCGGGTGCGCGGGCGTGGTGATCGGTCGTGGTTGCCTCGGCCGGCCGTGGCTGTTCTCCGAGTTGGCCGCCCGCCTCGCGGGGCGTGAGGCGCCGACCCCGCCCACTCTCGGCGAGGTCGCCCGGATCATGTACCGCCACGGCGAACTCCTCGCCGAGCACCACGGCGAGGACAAGGGCATGCGGGACATCCGTAAACACGTCGCCTGGTACCTGCGCGGGTTCCCCGCCGGGTCGGAGAAGCGGGTGGCCCTGTCCGCCGTCCGCACGCTGGACGATCTCGCCGCGATGCTCGCCGACCTGCCGACCGACGAGCCGTTCCCCGCCGACGGTTACGGACCGCGGGGCCGGCAGGGCTCGCCCTCGAAGGTCCTGCTGCCCGAGGGCTGGCTGGACGATCCCGAGGACGACGCGGTGGCGCTCGCCGGCGCGGACGCCGAGAACTCCGGGGGCTGACCCCCGGGTGACCGCGAGTTCACCGGGCGTTCATCGTGAGCGGCGATCACCGCGCTGACATGGGCGTATGCTGGCGGTATGCGTCTTGTCTACTCCGAAGAACTCGCGGATCTGGCCACCTCGATGGCCCGGATGTGCTCCCTCGCGACCGATGACATGGAGTTGGCCACCCACGCGCTGCTCCAGGTCGACCTCGTCGCCGCGGAGAAGGTCCTGCAGTCGTCGTCGGAGATGTCGCGTCTGGCGACCGAGAACGAGGAGCGCGGTTTCGCGCTGCTCGCCCTCCAGGCCCCGGTGGCGCGTGACCTCCGCCAGGTGGTCACGTCGATCCAGCTGGTGCAGGACCTGGTCCGCATGGGCACCCTGGCGGGCCACGTCGCCAAGATCGTCCGCCGGCGCCATCCCGAGCCGGTTCTGCCCGAGCCGGTCAACGGCTACCTGGCGGAGATGGGCCGCGTGGCCGTCTCCCTCGGCCGCTCGGCCACCGAGGTGTTGCTCAACCGGGATCCCGAGCAGGCCGCGACCCTCGCGCAGCAGGACGATGCGGTCGACGACCTACGTCGCCACCTGTTCACCCTGCTCACCGTTCGCGAGTGGAAGTGGGGCGTGGCCTGCGCGGTCGACGTGACCCTGCTTGGCCGGTACTACGAGCGGTTCGCCGACCACGCGGTCGAGGTCGCGCAGCGCGTGATCTTCCTGGCGACCGGCGAGTACGCCACCACCCCGGAGAGCGATCCCGAGGAGCCGTCGCCGTCGAGCGAGGAGCTGGTTCGCCGCTTCAACGAGACGGACCGGGCCTTCAAGCAGCGCATGGCGCAGCACGAACCGGATGAGGGCGAGGGGTCTCCGCAGGGGGCCTGACCGCCGGGTGTCGCACCCGAGCCTGTGACTCATGACGGCGACCGCCCCGGTCGCGGCGCGGAGCCGTGACCGGGGCGGTCGTCTGTGCGTCGGGAGCCGACTCTCGCCGGAGCCGGCTCCAGCCGCGAGTCGACGCGCGCCGGGAGTCGGCTCAGCCGAAGCGGCCCGAGACGTAGTCCTCGGTCTGCTTGTTCTCGGGGTTCGAGAAGATGCGCTCGGTGGAGTTGACCTCCACGAGCTGCCCGGGCATACCGGTGGCCTCGAGGGAGAAGAACGCCGTCTGGTCGGACACGCGGGCAGCCTGCTGCATGTTGTGCGTGACGATCACGATGGTGAAGTCGTTCTTGAGCTCGGCGATGAGATCCTCCACCGCCAGGGTGGAGATCGGGTCGAGCGCCGAACAGGGCTCGTCCATGAGCAGCACCTGGGGCTCGATGGCGATCGCGCGGGCGATGCACAGACGCTGCTGCTGACCGCCGGACAGGCCACCGCCCGGCTTGTCGAGACGGTCCTTGACCTCGTTCCACAGGTTGGCACCGCGCAGCGACTTCTCCGCGACCTCGTCGAGGGTCTTCTTGTTCTTCACGCCCTGAAGACGCAGACCCGCGACCACGTTCTCCTTGATCGACATCGTGGGGAACGGGTTCGGGCGCTGGAAGACCATCCCGATGGTGCGGCGGACGGCGACCGGGTCGATCTTCTTGTCGTAGATGTCGACGCCGTCGAGCTTGATGGAGCCCTTCACCGAGGCGCCGGGGATCTCCTCGTGCATGCGGTTGAGCGAACGCAGCACCGTGGACTTGCCGCAGCCGGAGGGGCCGATGAACGCCGTCACGGAGCGCGGCGGAACATGGAGGTTGACGTCCTTCACGGCGTGGAAGTCGCCGTAGAAGATGTCGACGCTCTCGAGGTCGAGTCGCTTGGCCATGTCGGGTCCTTACTTGGTCTTGGGCGCGAGCGCCTTGGCGGCGAACGTGGCGAGCACGTTCGCCAGCCCGATGATGATGATGAGCGTCAGGGCGGCGCCCCAGATGCGGTACTGGCCGGCCTCGTTGGGGTTCGAGAGCTGGTTGTAGATCAGCAGCGGCAGAGAGGCCATGTTGCCCTCGAAGACGTCGTAGTTGTAGCGCGCCGTGTAGCCCACGAGGATCAGCACCGGGGCCGTCTCCCCCATCACGCGGGCGAGCGCGAGGAAGATGCCGGAGATCATGCCCGACAGCGCGGTCGGGACCACCACACTGACGATGGTCTTCCACTTGGGCACCCCGAGGGCGTAGGAGGCCTCGCGGAGTTCGTCGGGGACCAGCTTGAGCATCTCCTCGGTCGACCGCACGATGAGCGGGAGCATGAGGAGCACCAACGCCAGCGCCACCGCGAACGCGCTGAGGTTGAACTGCAGGACCGAGATCCAGATGCCGAAGATGAAGATGGCGGCCACCACGGACGGGACGCCGGCGAGGACGTCGACCATGAAGGTGGTGGGCTTGGCGATCTTCGAGTCGGGGTACTCGACGAGCATGATGCCGGCCGCCACGCCGAGCGGGATCGAGATGACGGCCGCGATGAGCGCCTGCACGAGGCTGCCGTAGATCGCGTGGCCGACACCGCCGGCCATCGACGACGGCGAGACGAGGTTGAACGAGTTGGTCCACCAGTCGAGGTTCAGGACCGCGGGCACTCCCGAGACGACGACCTTGAACAGCAGGGCGACCAGCGGGACGACGGCGAGGATGAAGCACACCGTGAACACCACGGTCGCGGCCTTGTCCTTGACCTTGCGGCTGCCCGAGATCGGGAGGAACGTATCGGCCGGCTTGGCCGGCTTGGCGAGGTCGGGGGTTGCCTGGGACATCAGCCGTTGACCTTTCCACCGGACACCGAGCGCGCGATGAGATTGACGATGAAGGTGAGGATGAAGAGCACGAGGCCCGCGGCGATGTACGCGCCGGTCGGCAGCGGGTGGTTGAACTCCGCGCTGCCGGACGCGATCTTGGACGCGAACGTGAAGCCGCCGTCGAACAGCGACAGCGTGCTGGGCGCGCTCGCCGCGCGGAGGATGATGAGGACGGCCACGGTCTCACCGAGGGCGCGACCGAGGGCGAGCATGGAGCCGGCGATCATCCCCGACTTGGCGTAGGGGAAGCAGGTCATCCGGATCTTCTCCCACTTGGTGGCGCCCAGCGCGAGCGCCGCCTCCTGGTGCAGAGAAGGCGTCTGGCGAATGGTCTCGCGGGACATCGAGGTGATGATCGGCAGGATCATGATCGCCAGGACGACGCCGGCGGTGAAGATGGTGCCGCCGCCGGCGATCGTGACGTTGCCGTCGCCGAACAGGAAGAACCAGTTGAGGTTCTCGTTGAGCCACGTGGCGAACGGGACCATCCACGGCCCCAGGACGAGCAGACCCCACATGCCGTAGATGATCGACGGCACGGCGGCCAGCAGGTCGATGAGGGCCGACAGCGTCCGTGAGAGCCGGGGCGGCGCGTACTGCACCAGGAACGTGGCGATCCCGATGGAGACGGGCACCGCCAGCACCAGGGCGAAGACGGAGCTCAGCACCGTGACCTTGAGCAGGTCGAGGATGCCGAACGACATGTTCTCCGGGTCCGTGGTGTTCCACACGGACGACGTGAAGAAGTTGACGTTGTTCTGCATGAGCGACGGCGTCGCCTGCATGACCAGAACGATCCCGATGAGGGCGATGAGCGCGACGATGACCGCGCCCGCGAAAACGGTGAGCCCGCGGAAGATCGCGTCGATCCTCTGGGACGACCCGGCGTCGCGCAGGCCGCTCCCGCCGCCCGTGTCCGCGTCCGACGCCGGGGCGGTGCCGTCGGCGGGCCCGCCGGACGAGGAGTTCTTGCCGGCGTCACGGTCGACGGATTCGTGAACTGTCATGAGACCTTCAGTCGCTCAGGTGGGAAAGGGGTCGGTCACCGCGCCCGACCGTACAGGGGTGGACGCGGTGACCGGAAATATCAGGAGATCTCGGAGATCGCCGTCACCAGCTTCTCGCGGAACTCGTCGGGCACCGGGATGTAGCCCTCGGGCTCGAGCTGACCCTGGACGTCCTCGGACACCGCGATGTTGAGGAAGGACTTGACGGCCTCGGCGGTCTCGGGATCGCCGTAGGTCGAGCAGACGATCTCGTAGGTCGGCATGATGATCGGGTAGGCGCCCGCGGCCTCGGGGACGTAGAACGACGAGGTGTCGATGACCAGGTCGTTGGAGCCCTCGTTCTTCAGGGTGGCCGAGTCGATCGTGGTGCCGGCGGTCTCGGCGTTGAGCTCGACGCCCTCGGAGTCGGCCGGGGTGATGACCTTGACCATGCCGAGGTCCTGGCTCTTGGCGTAGGACCACTCGGTGTAGGTGATCGTGCCGGGGGTCTGCGCGACGGCCGCGGAGACGCCCTCGTTGCCTCGCGAGCCCTCGCCCGTGCCGCCGTTGAACGTCTTGCCGGCGCCCTCGGTCCACACCTCGGGCGCGGCCGCCTCGAGGTACTTCTGGAAGTTGTCGGTGGTGCCCGACTCGTCCGAGCGGAAGATCACGGTGATGTCCTGGTCGGGCAGCTCGACGCCCTGGTTCTCCTCGGCGATGGCCGGGTCGTTCCAGTTGGTGATCTCGCCCTTGAAGATCTTGGCGAGCGTGTCGGCCGACAGCGCGACCTCGACGCCGTCCAGGTTGTAGGCGATCGCGATCGGGCCGAAGACGGCCGGCAGGTTCCACGCCGGGCCCTCGCACCGCTGCTCGGCCTGGGTGTACTCGTCGTCCTTGAGGGGCGAGTCGGAGCCACCGAAGTCGGTCTGGCCGCCGATGAACTCCTTGACCCCGGAACCCGAACCGTTGGAGTTGTAGTCCAGGGTCTGCCCCTCGCAGCTCATGGAGAACGAGTTGGCGAAGATCGTCATGGCGTTGTTCTGCGACGACGCACCCGAGGCGTTGAGGTTGGCCTTGCCGCCACACTCCGCGTCGGAGACCGCCTGAGCGGAGGTGTTGTCCCCGCCCGTGTTGTCGTCCGAGCACGCGGCCAGGCCGACGGTCGTGAGGGCGGCGAGCCCGAGCAGGGCACCGGTGCGCTTGAGGTCCACAAAATCTCCTAGGTTCATCCGGCGGGACGCCCCACCGGGTCACGTTCTTGGCGATCTGGTCGCGGGGCCGGACCGCACACACCGGCCCGACGGGGAGAGAACCTAAAGCTCGGACGTGAACAGCCCCGCGGAGGTAGGTGAACCCGAGATGAACTCCCTGCTCGCGCGTAGTTCACCCTGCCCGCGGAGCCCGCCCGGCGAGGCCCCCACCTGGGGTGTCCCTGAGAATCGACGGGCTCCGTCACCGCCGGGTCTCACCGCGAGGCATAGGTCACATCGCGGTGCTCGACCGCGAAACCGAGCCTCTCGTAGGTCCGGATCGCCGGGGAGTTGTCGCCCTCGACGTAGAGCACCACCGACTCCGCGCCGACGGGGCCCTCGAGGTGCGCGACGCCGATGGCGGTGAGCAGCCCGCCGAGCCCACGACCCTGCTCCGCCGGGTCCACCGCGACGACGTAGACCTCGCCCTCCACCGGTTCCCCCGGCTCCGCGACTGTCTTGGTCCAGTGGAATCCGGCCAACGTCGGCCGCGGGCCCGTGACGTCCACGGCGAGGAACACCGCGGCGGGGTCGACCCAGTCCACGGCGAGCCGCTCGTCGAGCTGCTCCCGACTCCACCCGCCCTGCTCCGGGTGCCACGAGAACGCGGCGTTGTTCACTCGAAGGAACTCCGCCCGCGCGTCCAGTCCCGGCCACCGCTGTCCGCCCTCGGAGGCCGCGTCGGCGAGCGTGCCGGTCTCGATCCCCTCGGCAGGGCGCGGATCAGGCAGCGCAGGGCCGTCGGCGGCGCGCCTGCGCATCATCAGCAACTCGCGCGTGCGCGCGAGGCCCATGCCGTCGGCGAGCGCCCGGGCGGCCGGCAGATCCCCGTGGGCCCACACGGCCACACCCGGTTCCGCTTCCAGCACCGCGCGCACGAGGGCGGTCCCGAGTCCCTGCCGGCGGTGTCCGGGGTGGACCACCAGCTCGGCGGTCGCACCGGTCCCGGAGCCGGTCAGCTGCGCGTACCCGGCCGGCTCGTCGGCGCCGGGAACGCTCGCGAGGAAGTGCCGCACCGATGCGGACGGCGACCGGAGCGCCCGCAGGGGCTGCTCCCCCAGCGGGGCCACCCCGTCCAGACTCTCGGCCTCCCCGGCCATCGCCTCCACCCGGTCGGCGGTGGCGGCGTCCATCGATCGTTCGTCGACCGTCATGCGTCCCCTCCCTCCTCGCGGCGGTCCGTCGGCCTGACCGCCTTGTACCCGACGTTACGGACGGTACCGATGAGGGACTCGTGATCCGGGCCCAGCTTGGCGCGCAGGCGCCGAACGTGGACGTCGACGGTCCGTGTGCCGCCGAAGAAGTCGTAGCCCCACACCTCCTGGAGGAGCTGGGCGCGCGAGAACACCCGGCCGGGGTGCTGGCAGAGATGCTTGAGGAGCTCGAATTCCTTGTAGGTGAGGTCCAGGGGCCGGCCCTTGACGCGTGCGACGTAGGTCTCCTCGTCGATCACGAGCTCACCGACCGTGAGCAGGCCGCCGTCGGCCTCGCCCTGCGTGGTGCGGCGCGCGGCCGCCAGTCGGAACCGGGCGTCCACCTCCGCCGGCCCCGTGGTCGGCAGGAGGATGTCGTCCAGGCCCCAGTCGCCGCTGACCGCGATCAACCCGCCTTCGGAGACCACCGCGATGACGGCGAGGTCCGCGCCGCCCGCGAGAAGCCTGCACAACGCCCGCGACGCCGCCAGATCACTCCGCGCGTCGACCAGCGCGAGGGCCGCCCCGGAGAGCTCGCCCAACGAGGAGGCGAGCGGCGGGAGCACACGCACCGAGTGCGGGAGCAGAGGCAGTGCCGGGATGACCGCCTCCGGGTCTGCTTCAGCGGCGAGGAGCACTACGTCCATGTCGCTTCCTCTCCATCCGGGGGGCCGAGAGGAATACTAGCGACCTCCACCCCCGAAACAGGGAGTGGAGTACACCTGGAGCCCATGAGGATCCCCCGCCCCGCCGTCGTCGCGGTCGTCGCAGTGGCCGCGGTCGCCCTCGGCGCCGTCGTCACGGAGACGGTGCACGCCTCCCGGATCGAGGCTGACCTGTCGACCCGGATCGGCGGCCCCGCGAGGCCCGGGTCGGCGCCCCCGTCGGTCATGATCGGAGGCGGTCCGGGGTCGCGATGGGTCGGGCCCGAGACCCTCGCGTCGGCGGCGATCCGGATCGAGGGGATCGAACGGCCGGGTCTCGGCCCCGTCGCCGTCGAGGCGAGGGCCACCGACGTCCTCGTGCCCGACGATCCGGTGGCCCCGCCGATCGCCGGGGAGTCGACGGTCTCGGTCCAGATCACCGGCGACTCACTCGGCCCCGCCCTGGGGATGCGGGACGTGCTGGTCGGCGCCGCCGACGACCCGAGCCTCGCGGGCGGAACCGAACACCGGGCCCGCGTCACGGGGACCCTCGAGGGATCCGACGTCCGCGTCTCGGCGTTCGTCGACCTCGTCGTCGACACCCACGGCGCGCGGCTCGTCCCCGTCGCCCCGGCGACCGGACCCGCGGGGTTCCCCGACGGTGACGGCGAGCTCGCACTGCGCCGGACCGCCCTGACCCTGGAACCCGATGTCCTCCCCCTCGGAGCCACGGTCGACACCCTCACGGTGACCGGCGGCACCATCACCGCCGCCGGCACCGTCGCGGCCGGCGGAGCGCCGCTCGACGGCCTCGCGCGCCCCGGACACTAGACTCGCGCACATGAGTCGCGACGACGTACTGGTCAGCACCCGCTGGGCCGCCTCGCGCCTGGCCGACGACTCGGTGGTCTTCCTCGAGGTCGACGAGGACGTGACGGCATACCACACCGACGGCCACATCCCGGGTGCCGTCGCCCTCGACTGGCGGACCGAGTTGCAGCAGCAGTACACCCGCGACCTGGTCGACCGCGAACGCTTCGGCGAACTCATGTCCGAGCGGGGCATCAGCCGCGACCACACGATCGTCGTCTACGGCGGCAACCACAACTGGTTCGCGGCCTACGCCTACTGGTACCTGCGCCTCTACGGGCACCGCGACGTCCGGCTCCTCGACGGCGGCCGCATGCTGTGGGAGCGCGAGGGGCGCCCCCTGGAGACCGAGGCGCCCCGCCGCCCGGTCACCGACTACGTGGCCGACCCCCAGGACCTGTCGATCCGCGCGTTCCGCGACGACGTCCTCGCCGGGCTGGGACGCGACGGCTTCGTGGACGTGCGCTCGGTGGACGAGTACACCGGTCGCCTCGCCGCCCCCGCCGGGCTGCCGCAGGAGGGCGGGCGCCAGCGCGGCCACATCCCGGGCGCGGTCAGCATCCCCTGGAACCGCGCGGTCACCCGCGACGGCACCTTCCGCTCCGACGCGGAACTGCGCGAGATCTACTCGGACGTGCTCGACGACCCCGCTCGGCGCATCGTGGCCTACTGCCGGATCGGGGAGCGATCCAGCCACACCTGGTTCGTCCTCCACGAGCTCCTCGACCAGCCCAACGTCGTCAACTACGACGGCAGCTGGGTCGAGTACGGCTCCCTCATCGGGGTCCCGGTCGAGCGGTGAGACCTCGCGCACCGCGCGGGCGTGGGGCTGGCTAATCTCGACCCCATGACTCTGCTGTCCCGTGCGCTCGGCATGGCCGGGCGGGCCTCGGTGGTCGCCGTCGGCGCCTCCGTCGCCTCCGCAGTCCTCGTGGGTATAGATCAGCGTCGCGGGGCGACCCCCGCGGTACCCGACCACCCCGGCCCCTACTCCCCCGAGGAGCGCGAGGCCGCGGTGCGGATGTACCTCACCGCCCTCACCGCGCCGGCCGCGGCGTTCCGCGTCCCGTTCGCGCCCGACTGCGTGCGGCGCGAGAACGGGATCAAGACCGGCTTCAACGCGGCCCAGCTCCGGTGGGACCTCCACCTGCACCTGCAGTACTCGGTGATCCGTGAGGTGCGGGACATCGTCCTCACCGTGGATCCCCCGGGCCGGGAGGGCGTCGTGCACGCGGAGTTCACGCTCGCCACCGTTCTGGGCGTGAGGGCCAGGGTCTCCGAGGACTTCGTCGTGCCCCCCGAGGACTGTCTCATCCACTCGATCGACGCCCGCATCGCAGTGGGTCGGACGGCTCGGGGTTAGAATCAGGCCATGGTGCTCTTCTTCGAGATCCTCCTCGTCCTCTGCACGCTGGCCATCCTGTGGGCCACCTGCTACATCGTCTACCGCACGGTCACCGACGAGTCGTGACGGATAGCGGCCAGCCGAACGCCGGCGACCCCACGCCGCCCACCCCTGACGGGGTAGGCGAGTCGGTGGTGCGCGGGTCCGGGAACGCTGCCGTCAACGCCGCCGCGCAGCGCTCCGAGGAGACCGCCCGCCGCAACATCCCCGCGTTCTCCGAACTCCCCGTCCCCGAGGACACCGCCAACCTGCGCTTCGGGCCCGACCTCCACCCCGGCCTGCTCGCCCTGCTCCCCCTCGTGGGTGTCTGGGAGGGTGAGGGTGAGGCGGACACCGAGGACCGCGGTCAGCACCGGTTCGGCCAGCAGGTGGTGGTCTCGCACGACGGCGAGAACTACCTGAGCTGGACCTCCCGCTCGTGGACCTACGACTCCGGAGGCGCCGTGGACGACGCGGCCTACCGCGAGACCGGGTTCTGGCGGATCTCGGCGGACGACCAGCTCGAGTTCCTCGTGGCCCACGCCTCGGGGATCATCGAGATGTACTACGGCACGCCCATCACCCAGTCGGCCTGGGAGATGGCCACCGACGTGGTCCTCGCCTCCCCCACCGGCCCCAAGCGGGGCGGTGCCAAGAGGATCTACGGGATCGTCGAGGGCGGCGACCTCGGCTGGGTCGAGGAACGGGTCCACCCGGAGAAGGGCCTGGTCCCCCACATGTCCGCGCGCCTGCGCCGCGTCGCGGGCTGACCCGCCGACCCCGACCCCACCCCCGCAGCCGGCCCCGCCCCGCCGACCCGTTCCAGGCAGCCGACCCGCCCCGCGTAGCCGACCCGCCCTGCGCAGCCGGCTTCGCTCCCGCCCACCCGATTCCGGTCGGGTGGGCGGTTCTCATGCGCGTCCGACCGCGCGATCGACCATCCCGGCGACGTCGATCCCGGGGTCCCCACCCGGCAACGTCGTGTCGTCGATCCGCCGGACCCGGGCGTACAGCGTCACGGAGGACAGCAGCCACATCGCGTCGGCCGACACGAGGTCGGTGAGCAGGAGACGCTCACGCCGCACGGGCACACCGTCGCGTGCGGCAACCTCCGCCATCGCGGCCAGGGTCGTGCCCTCGAGGATCCCGACCTCCGCCGGTGGACTCAGCAGTTCACCGTCGCGGGCGATCACCACCGTCGAGCGTGGCCCCTCGAGAACCTCACCGTCCGAGGAGAGGTAGACCACGTCGTCGAACCCGCCCGCCGCGGCGTGCCGGAGGGCCGCCATGTTCGTGGCGTACGACAGGGTCTTGGAGCCGATCAGCAGCCACGGCGCGGATCCGGCGACATCGGAGGCGTACCCCCGACCGAGGGCCGTCACGGCGATCCCCTCCGCCCGCGCCCGGAGCGCTGACCCGCTGACGGGCGCGACGGTGATGTACGCGGTCTCCTGCCCGCCCCGCTCGGGTCCACGGGACAGCACCAGGCGCAGCATGCCCTCCGTCCGGGTGCCCCACTCGCGCGCGGCCAGGTCCATTCCGGCCCGCCACGCGGACTCCGAGGGCCCCGTGAGCCCCAACGCGGCCGCCGACCTCGCGAGACGCGCGAGATGCCGCTCGGGCTTGGCCGGGCGCCCTCCCACCACCAGGAGGGTCTCGAAGCACCCGTCCCCCCGGACGGCGGCGAGGTCGTCCGCCAGCAGCAACGGCTCGGACGCCGGGTGGACCCGTGGCCGCGGCCCCCCCGGTCCGCCGGAGACCAGGACGACGACCCTGGCATCGTCAGGCCGATCGATCGCCGTTCCCGCTGGAGTGCCCATGGAGCCCACACTACGACCTGGTACG
>NZ_JAALDU010000219.1 GCF_014145015.1 Dietzia sp. E1
CGGCCCGACACCCACACCACGGCGCGCGGACGGAAGCCGACGAGACCGTCGAGAGCCCCGCCGTCGACGGCGGTGGCCACGGCGCGGAGCTGCGCGCCGGCCATCGACGCGTGCAGCAGGGCCCCCGTCGCGTCCGCAGCGCGTAGCGCGTCGGGGTCGTCGAGGTCGACCCGTCCGGCCCCGGTGTCGTTCGACAGGTCAGGCACGGACGATCGCGAGGACCTCGTCGACCACGGCGTCGACGTCCTCCCTGGTCGGCGCCTCGGCGTTGAGGCGGAGCAGCGGCTCGGTGTTGGAGGCGCGCAGGTTGAACCACGCGCCGTCGCCGAGATCGACGGTGACGCCGTCCAGGCGGTCGACCGACACCGCACGGTCGGAGAACGCGGTGACCACGGCCTCCATGCGCTCTGTCTGCGCGTCCGCCGAGTCGAGCGTGGAGTTGATCTCCCCGGAAGCCGCGTACCGGGTGTACTCGCCCATGAGCTCGGACAGCGTGCCGTCCTGACCGCCGAGGGCGGCCAACACGTGCATGGCGGCCAGCATGCCCGAGTCGGCACCCCAGAAGTCGCGGAAGTAGTAGTGCGCGGAGTGCTCACCGCCGAAGACGGCACCCGTGTCGGCCATCTGCGCCTTGATGAAGCTGTGGCCCACCCGCGTGCGGACGGCGACGCCGCCCTTCTCCTCGACGAGCTCCGGCACGGCCCGGGAGGTGATGAGGTTGTAGATGATCGACGCGCCCGGCTCCTTGGCGAGCTCCCGCTCGGCGACGAGGGCGGTGATGGCCGACGGGGCCACCGGCTCGCCGCGCTCGTCGACCACGAAGCAGCGGTCCGCGTCGCCGTCGAAGGCCAGGCCGATGTCGGCTCCGCTCTCCCGGACCAGCGCCTGCAGGTCGACGATGTTGGCGGGCTCGAGCGGGTTGGCCTCGTGGTTGGGGAAGTTCCCGTCGAGTTCGAAGTACAGGGGCACGATCTCGAGCGGCAGCCCGCCCAGGACCGCGGGCACGGTGTGGCCACCCATGCCGTTGCCGGCGTCCACCGCGACCTTGAGGGTCCGGATCCCCGACAGGTCGACCAGCCCGCGCAGGTACTCGCCGTAGCCCTCGAGCACGTCGCGCTCGGAGACGGTGCCGACCTCCCCGTCGTGCGCGGGGACGCCCTCGATGACCTCCTCGGCGATCGTCCGGAGCCCGGACTCCTGCCCCACCGGCTTGGCGCCTGCACGGCACAGCTTGATGCCGTTGTACTTCGCGGGGTTGTGGCTGGCGGTGAACATCGCGCCGGGGCACTCGAGCAGGCCCGAGGCGAAGTACAGCTGATCGGTGGAGGCCAGTCCGATCATCACCACGTCGAGCCCCTGACCGGTCACCCCGTCGGCGAACGCCGCCGACAGGCCCGGGGACGAGTCGCGCATGTCGTGCCCGATCACCACGGTGTCCGCGCCCTCGGAGCGCATGAGCCGAGCGAAGGACGCACCGACCTCGCGGACGAAGTCCGCGTCGATCTGCTCACCGACGACGCCACGGACGTCGTAGGCCTTGATGACTGCTCGGACGGACTCGGCGCTACGTGCCACGTGCTGCTCCAGGGGTGTGAGACGGGGTCGGTCGATGTCTTCCGAGACACTACCCGCGCCGATCCCGCGGCGGACCACCCTGCGGGCGGTGGGTCAGCGGACGGTGGGTCAGCGGGCTGTGGGGCCGGACCCGCCCGTGCCGCCTGCGTGCCGGTCGGCCTCGTCCTCCGGGGCGGCGGGCATGTCGGGGACCACCCGCAGGTGGGGGCGTCCTGAGCCGGTCGACGGCCCGGGGGCCGG
>NZ_JAALDU010000220.1 GCF_014145015.1 Dietzia sp. E1
CACCCAAGCATTTAAGAACTAACGACACGCGACACTAGATTCCGGACACCGCAGGCGGGGCCTCCTGACGGGGGTGAGAGGAAGCCCTTGCCACATAGAACGCGTTCTAGATACGGTGTAACCGCGATCACACCGAAATGGTCACTTGTTCAGCGGTCCGGTTCGCGTGGCCCGGTGTCGCGTGGTCCGGGGGGATGTCAGACAGGAGGGGGCACCAATGGCGAGAGTCCTCGATGCACCGCTCAAGGGCATCGGCGAGTTCTTCGCCATGACCCTCGACACGTTCGTCTCCTTCCCCACGATCGTCCGTCAGGGTCGCGAGTTCATCGAGCAGTCCTGGTTCATCGCCCGGGTGTCGACCATGGCCACCGTGCTCGTGGCCATCCCGTTCACGGTCCTGGTGAGCTTCACCCTCAACATCCTGCTGCGTGAGATCGGCGCGGCCGACCTGTCGGGAGCCGGCGCCGCGCTGGGTGCCGTCACCCAGGTCGGGCCGATGGTCACCGTCCTCATCGTCGCGGGCGCGGGCGCGACCGCCATCTGTGCCGACCTCGGTGCGCGCACCATCCGCGAGGAGATCGACGCGATGGAGGTGCTGGGGATCGACCCGGTCAAGCGGCTCGTCGTGCCGCGCGTGGCGGCCTCGACGTTCGTCGCGCTGTTGCTCAACGGGCTGGTGTGCACGATCGGCATCCTCGGCGGATTCCTGTTCTCCGTGCTGCTGCAGGGCGTCAACCCGGGCGCCTTCGTCAACGGCATCACCCTGCTGACCGGGCTCGGCGAGCTGATCCTCGCGCAGATCAAGGCCGGTGTGTTCGGGATGCTGGCGGGGCTCGTCGCCTGCTACAAGGGGCTCTACGTCCGCGGCGGGCCGAAGGAGGTCGGCAGCGCGGTCAACGAGACCGTCGTCTTCGCCTTCATGTGCCTGTTCGTGGTCAACACCGTCATCACCGCCGTCGGCGTCAAGGTCCTGGGGGCGTGACATGGCGGTGATCGAGACCGCCCGGTTCCCGCGACTGTCACGGGCCCGGAACTCCGCGGTCAAGAGCTTCGACGACTTCGGCGACCACGCGCTGTTCTTCTGGCGCGCGCTGGTGGCGACGCCGCGCGCGCTGACCCAGTACCCCAAGGAGACCCTCCGGCTGATCGCCGAGATCGCGATGGGGACGGGCGCGCTGGCGATGATCGGCGGCACCGTCGTGATCGTCGCCTTCCTCACCCTCGCCACCGGCGGCGTGATCGCCGTCCAGGGCTTCTCGTCGCTCACGGACGTGGGCGTGGAGGCGCTCACCGGGTTCTTCGCCGCCTTCATCAACGTCCGGATCGCGGCGCCCGTGATCGCGGGCATCGGACTCGCGGCGACGATCGGGGCCGGCGCGACGGCACAACTGGGCGCGATGCGGGTCTCCGAGGAGATCGACGCCCTCGAGGTCATGGCGATCGACTCGATCACCTACCTGGTCTCCACCCGCATCGTCGCGGGGATGATCGCGGTGGTGCCGCTGTACTCGCTGGCCGTGATCGCGTCGTTCCTCGCCAGCCGGTTCGCGACGGTGGAGATCTACGGCCAGTCCGGCGGCGTCTACGACCACTACTTCTCGACGTTCCTCATCCCGACGGACATCCTGTGGTCCTTCGTCCAGGCCATCGCCATGGCCATCACGATCATGCTCATCCACACCTACTACGGCTATAACGCGGCCGGTGGCCCCGCCGGTGTCGGCTCGGCCGTCGGCAACGCGGTGCGCACCTCGCTCATCGCCGTGGTGACCGTGACCCTTCTCGTCTCGCTCGCGATCTACGGCGGAGACGGCAACTTCAACCTCTCGGGATAGGAGACGAACATGGCGAGGACGGTGAGTCAGAGCGACACCGGGCCCAGGCGCATCGCGGGCGCGTGCCTCGCGGTGTTCCTGGTCGCGGTGATCGCGCTGTCCCTCCTGCTGTTCGGCCGGGCGTTCGACGACCGCGTGCCGTTGACGGTGCGCAGCGACCGCGCGGGGCTGGTCATGGAGGCGGACGCGAAGGTCCGGTCCCGCGGTGTGGAGATCGGCAACGTCACCGACATCAGGCAGGAGTTCGACGGCGCGACGATAGAGATCGAGGTCGACCCGGCCGCGCTCGAGGCCGTCCCGTCCAACGCGGTGGTGTCCATCGGCTCCAACACCGTCTTCGGCGCCAAGTCCGTGGACTTCGAACCGCCGGCCGTCCCGGCCCCGACGCCGCTGGCAGCGGGCGCGGTCGTGGAGACCTCGCGGGTCACCACTGAGGTCAACACCCTGTTCGAGGACCTGTCCGACCTGCTCGTGGCGATCGAGCCCGAGAAGCTCAACGCCACGCTCGGCGCGGTCTCCGGGGCGGTGGACGGACGCGGCGAGCAGGTCGGCCGGACGATCACCGACCTGCGCGCATACCTGGATGAGATCAACCCGCAGATCGAGACGCTCCACCGGGATCTGGCCAAGGGGTCGCGCGTGGCCAACCTCTACGCCGACGTCACGCCGGACATCATGCGGCTGCTCGACTCGGGTACGGACGTCGGCGCCAACGTGGTCAACAACCATGCCCGGTTCGAGCAGCTCCTCGCCGCGTCCATCGGGACGGGGGAGACCGGGAAGCGGCTGTTGGCGGAGAACGGCGACGAACTCGTCAAGACGCTGTCCGATCTCCGCGCGTCGACGAGTCTGCTCTACGAGTACTCGCCCATGCTCACCTGCCTGATCGTCGGGCTCAACCAGGGAGTCGAGGGCGCGACGTCCGCGTTCGGCGGCAAGGACCAGCCGGGCTTGGTGTTCAGAAACGGCTTCCAGCAGGGGGTGAGAGCGTACGAGTACCCGCGGGACCTGCCCAAGGTCAATGCCAGCACCGGACCCAACTGTTACGGGCTGCCGTTCCCGGACCCCGAGGTCCACGCTCCCTTCGTCGTCACCGACACCGGTTCCAATCCCGTGGAGGGCATGCCTGACGTGTTCACCTCACGCCCCGCACCACTGTTCGGCCCGCTGCGCTCCACCGTGCCGGGCGAGCCGGCGCCGCCGACCCTGCTCCAGGTGATGCTCGGGATGGATGGGGGCGACCAGTGAGCGCGGGACGCAGCTCGGCACGCGAGCTCCGGGCGACCCTCGTCAAGCTGGGAGTCTTCACGACCGTGATGGTCCTGGTCCTGGTGGGGCTCGTGCTGGTGTTCAGTGAGTACCGCAGCGGCGACTACGAGCGTTACGAGGCCGTGTTCACCGATGTGTCAGGACTGGAGTCCGGTGACAAGGTGCGCATAGCCGGAGTCGAGGTGGGCAAGGTCAACCGGATCGGCCTCGCCGAGGGCAACACCGCCGACGTGCGGTTCACGGTCGCCGGTAACCAGATCGTTCACCAGAGCACCGAGGCAGTCGTCCGCTACGAGAACCTCACCGGTGACCGCTACCTCGAACTGAAGCGAGGCGAGGGGGACCAGTCGCCTCTTGAACCGGGTGGAGTTCTGCCCATCACCCAGACCTCCCCGGCGCTCGACCTCGATGCGCTGCTCGGTGGGTTCCGCCCGTTGTTCAGGGCGCTCGACCCGGGGCAGGTCAATGACTTGTCCGAATCCATCGTCATGGTGTTCCAGGGGGAGGCCGGCACCGTCCAGGACCTGCTGGCTTCCACATCGTCGCTCACCCGGACGCTGGCGGATCGCGATCAGCTCATCGGCGACGTCATCACCAACCTCAACGCGGTTCTGACCACGGTGGCCGACAACCAGGAGAACGTGGACTCGATCGTCGACGATCTGCAGCAGTTGGTTTCCGGCCTGTCCGCCAACTCGGACCAGATCGGACAGTCGGTCACCCGCCTGAACGACGCGAGCGCCAACATGACCACCCTGCTGGCAGACGTGAGGCCGGCCCTGCGGGAGGACGTCGCCCAGATCGACCGCGTCGCGCAGTTGATCAACGAGGACGAGCCGTTCGTGGAGAACGTGATCAACCGACTTCCCAGCGACTTCGAGAAGATGGGGCGGCTAGGCATCTACGGCAGCTTCTTCCAGTTCTATCTCTGCGGCGTGATCGTCGAGATCACCAACCCGGCCACCGGGCAGAGCCTCTACATGCCGCAGTACGAACAGACGACGGGACGGTGTGCGTTCCCCGATGAGTGATCTCAGCAAGGGCGGGCCGCTCAAGGCGCCGCGAGGGCAACTCCGGTTTCGTGACCGTGACCCCAAGCGCATCGGTGTGTGGAGCACAGCCGCCGTGGTGGTGGTGATGGGAATCGCCCTCAATTACGACCGGATTCCGTATATCAACGGTATGCACGGCGCCACGGCATACGTTTCGGATGCCGCCGGGCTCAACACCGGAGACGAGGTGCAGGTCGCCGGCATGGAGGTGGGAACGGTCCGCGCGCTCGAGCTCGACGGCGACCGCGTCAGGGTCCGGTTCGACATCGACACGGACGTTGAGCTCGGCGCGGACACCTCGGTCCAGATCAAGACCGACTCGATTCTGGGCCGACGCGCCCTCGGAGTGTTCTCCGACGGGCGCGGCGAACTGGAGGATCGCACCGTGCCCCTCGACCGGTCCTCCGTCCCGTACTCACTGACCTCGGCGCTCGAAGACCTCAGCGACACGGTCGAGGCCATGGACACCGACAGGGTGGACGAGGCGCTGACCGTCCTGGCCGAGACGATGGAGGGTTCGTCCCCCGAAGTGCGGGGTGCCATCGACGGCATTACGAGGTTGTCCCGAACCCTCAACGAGCGCGACCAGGCCGTGAGCGAACTGCTGGAGAAGGCCGCCGGGACCACCGACGTTCTCGGTCAGCGCAGTGATCAGATCAATCAGCTGATGGTGGACGGCAACATCCTGTTCACCGAGCTCGATCTGCGGCGTCGTGCGCTCAGCGAGCTGGTCGTCAACATCGACGAGCTCGCCCGCCAGCTCTCCGGACTGGTACAGGACAACGAGGCCCAGCTCGGGCCGGCCCTCGACAAGCTGGAAGGGGTCTCGGATCTGCTGATCCGCAACATAGACGACATCGACCTGGGACTGCGCAGGATCGTCCCGTTCTCCACCGCCCTGAGTGAGGCCGTCGCCTCCGGGCCGTGGTTCAACGCCTACGTCTCCAACCTCTCGCAGGGGCACTACCAACAGACCATTCTGCGTGACCTCATGCCACTCATAGACGACCGCGTTCAGCCTGAACCCGGGCTCGTTACTGAACCGACGCTCCCGGGGACCCCGGAGCTGACGTTCATGGATGAATTCCCCGGATGGGGCGAGAAGAGGTTGCCGCGATGAGTCGATTCCTCTCCACCACAGCGGCCAGAGTCGTAGCCCTGCTCGCCGTCGTCGTCATCGTGATCGGCGCGGTGTGGTTCTTCACCGGCCGCACCAAGACGATCGTCGCCTTCTTCGAATCCACCCGCGGGGTGTACGAGGACGACACGGTCCGCGTGCTCGGTGTCCGGGTCGGCCGGATCACCGAGATCTCTGCCGAGGGCGGACTGTCCAGGGTCACCATGGCCGTCGACCACGACGTCCCGATCCCGGCCGACGCCAACGCCTTGTTGGTGGCACAGTCCCTGGTCGCGGAGCGATTCATTCAGCTCACCCCCGCTTACACCGGTGGCGAGGAACTGGAGGACGGTGCAGCGATCCCGGTCGAGCAGACCGCCGTCCCGGTCGAGTGGGACGGGGTCAAGGAACAGCTCATGAAGCTCTCCACCGCCCTGAGCCCGGCCGGGGACGAGGAGACCGGCCCCCTCGGCGAGTTCGTCGACTCAGCGGATGCGATGTTCGAAGGCAACGGCGCTGAGATCCGGGACGCACTCCACGAGGTCTCGCACACCATGTCGACGCTCTCTGACGGCCGGGAGAACCTCTTCACCACGCTCAAGAACCTCCAGCTCTTCGTCACGGCGCTGTCGCAGAGTGAAGAGCAGATCGTGTCCTTCGGGGGGAGACTCGCGAGCGTCTCACAGGTCCTCGGCGACCAGACCGACGACATCGACACCGCGCTGCGAGATCTCGACCTGGCGGTCATGGATATCAACCGGTTCCTCGCCAATCACGGGGACCGGGTGACCACCGCAGTCGACAAGCTCGGTCAGGCCACGAAGGTGGTCCGCGATCGACGGGCGGATCTGGAGGGAGCGCTCCACGTGGGGCCCACGGCCATGGCCAACTTCTACAACATCTATCGGCCCTACCAGGGCGTGCTCAACGGCGTATTGGCCTTGAACCAGATGGCCAACCCCACCAACTTCCTCTGCGGCGCGATCGCAGGCCTGGCCAACAACACCTCCGAGTCTGATGCCCAGCTCTGTGCGGAGTACATGGGACCATTGTTCAACTCGCTGACCTCCAACTACCCGTACGGTGCCGTCACCCCGCCCATCACGCCGACCGCCGAGCCGGACCAGATCTGGTACGACCAGAAACCGGGCACCCAGACGCCGCCGGGCGTGCAGCCGCCCTCGGACCGGCCGGACCCACTGGTCAACGTGGTCAACCGCGGTGACAACCTCACTGACACCCTCCTCGTGACGGGGGGTGCGTGATGAGCCACACGACAGGGCGATCCAGGATTGCGGCTGTTGGCGCGCTGGGGTGCGCGGTGTTGCTCGCAGGGGCGGGCTGCGGGTGGGACGGGCTCAACTCCCTCCCGCTGCCCGGGGCGCAGGGCACCGGTGACGGCGCCTACGAAGTCACCATCGAGATGCCCAACGTCACCACGATCACCCGAAACTCACCGGTGCGGGTCAACGACGTCAACGTCGGGTCAATCAGTGACATGCGAGTCGAGGACTACACCGCCATCGTGACCGTCACGCTCAACGAGGAGGTCCGGCTACCGGCCAACGCCCACGCCAAACTGGGTCAGACCAGCCTCCTGGGATCCCAGCACCTGGAGCTGTTCCCACCGCCGGACGGCGACTCCGAGGGGACCCTGGCCGCCGGGGATCTGATCCCGATCGAGCGGGCCGGTGTCTACCCGACCACCGAGCAGACGCTCTCGGCGCTGTCCGTCGTGCTCACTGACGGCGGGCTGGCCCAGTTCGAGACCATCGCGCAGGAGTTTAACACCGCCCTGGACGGGCGTCAGTTGGACACCAAGGAGGTCATCAACCAACTCGAGACCACCGTCAGCGGACTGGACGAGCAGCGGGCCGATATCGTCGCCGCGATGGAGGGGCTCGACCGCCTGGCCCGGCAGGTCGATGAGCAGAACGACACTCTCGCGCGAGCTCTCGGACAGATGCCGGAGGCGGTGGAGCTGATCAACGACCAGAAACAGGAGCTCACCACCGCGCTGGTGTCGCTGGGGGACTTCGGCAACAAGGCCAACCAGATCATCGACGCCGGCGGCGGACAGAACCTGGTGGATAATCTCAGCGACATCACCCCGGTGCTCGAGGGCCTGGCCGACTCCGGCCGCAATCTGACCCGGGTGCTCAGCGCGCTGATCACGTTCCCGTTCCCGCAGGCGGGCATCGACAACTTCTTGCGCGGCGACTACGCCAACCTGTATATCCACGCAGACTTCACCATGCCCCGCCTCGCGGAGACCCTGCTGCTGGGTACCGAGTTCGGCGACCGCATGGCCGGGCTCGAGGGCTACGTTGGCCTGGCGCCCGGCTCGGTTGTCAGCCCGGATCCGTTCTCCCTGGACGTGCCACGGCCCGACCCGGAGGCGGAGAACCCGCTCGCCGACCTTGAGCCCGACGGGCCAGAAGACGGCGAATCAACAGAGGAGGGCCCCCGATGACCCGGCTCGTCAAGATCCAGCTGGTGATCTTCTCCGTGGTCACGGTGCTCGCCCTGACCATCATGTCGGTGGTGTATCTTCAGCTGCCCCGGGCCATGGGATGGCAGCGCACCGACGTGACGCTGCAGATGCCGGACACGGGCGGACTGTACAAGAACGCCAACGTCTCCTACCTGGGCAACACCATCGGGCGCGTCGACTCCGTCACGCTCAAACCCGGATACGTGGAGGCCGCGCTGCACTTCGACTCGCGAGCCGACGTACCGGAGAACGTGCGCGCGCACATTCGCAGCGTCTCGGCGGTCGGCGAGCAGTTTGTCGATTTTATCCCCGAGGGGTCGCCGACGGGCCGGATGGCCGACAACACTGTGTTCGAGCAGGACCGTGTGGACATGCCGCAGGGCATCGGCCCGGTGCTCGACCAGGCCACCGTGCTGATGGCCTCGATCGACGACGCCAAGATGCGGCGAGTGATCTCCGAGTCCTTTGACGCGTTCAACGGCTCCGACCGGGACCTGCAGCGTTTCCTCGACTCGGCGCAGTTGCTGCTCGAAGAAGCGACCAACAACACCGACGTCACCCGCGCCCTCATCGCTGACGCTGAGCCCGTGCTGGACTCGCAGTTGCGCTCGTCCGACTCGATCCGGGCGTGGACTCGTAACCTCGCGGACATCACCGACCAGCTACGCGTCAACGAACCGGAGCTGACCTCACTGATGGAACGCGGTCCCGACGCGTTGGCACGAGCCACCAAGGCGCTCAACGAATTGCAGCCGACCATGCCGGTGCTGGTGGCCAACCTCGTGAGCGTGGGTGAAGTGGGCGTGGTCTACAACCGTTCGATCGAGCAGCTGCTGGTGATCTACCCGGCGCTCGTGTCGTCTCTGATCACCGCGATCGAAGGGGCCCGGGAGACCGGGGAGATCAAGGTGGACTTCAACCTGCAGATCAACGAGACCCCACCCTGCACCACGGGCTTCCTGCCCGCCGATCAGCGCCGGTCCCCGGCCGACCTCTCGGTTCCTCCGCTGCTCAACGACATCTACTGCAAGGTGCCCATGGATTCGCAGACCGCGGTCCGGGGTGCCCGCAACCTGCCCTGCATGGAATACCCGGGCCGCCGCGGGGCGTCCCCGGCCGACTGTGCCGCCAACAACTACGTGCCCGAGGGGATCAACCCCCCGGACACCAGCGAGGTGGGCCCTCCCGGCAACAACCCCAACGCTTATGATGTGGTGCCGTCCTCGACCGACGGCGAGCCCGAGGTCCGTACCTCAGCTGCGATGTACCACCCCTCGACGGGCGAGTATCAGGGCGCGGACGGGAAGACGTATCGTCAGCTGAACCTGGGCACAGCCAACCGACTAGCCGCTGATGCCGACCTGGCCGACATCCTGACGAACGGAGTTACCTAGTGCCGCAGCCGGACCAGACCCCCACCGAGGGTGGGCGGACCGGACTGATAGTGGCGGCGGTGATCACGGCACTGTGTCTCGTGGCGGCGATCGTCTCCACGGGCCTGTGGCTCAGCGAGAGGAACTCCGCAGCCTCCATCCGTGCCGACCGCGCCTCCGCCACAGAGCTCGACGCGTCCTACCGTGATTTCGCGACCACTGTGATGACCAAGCTGATGACCATCCGCCAAGAGACGCTGACCGAGGACGTGGACGAGATCATCGAGCTGATCGACGGGGACTTCTCGGAGCAGTTCGCGCCCCGTCGCGACTCCTACGAGGACGTGGTCACCACCACCAACGTCGTGGCGGACGGGGTGGTCAGCGCTGCCGCTGTCGAGCACTCCTACCCGGATCGAGCCGAGGTGATCATGGCGATCGACCAGACCATCGGAAACCCCAGGGCTTCCGACGAGCAGGACCGCCAGTACCGGGTGCGGGTGACCGTGGACAGGCACGACGACGGCGAGATGAAGGTCACGGGGGTGAACTTCATTCCATGAGCAGCTCCGAATCCGACATCCGGGCCACCCGCCGAGCCCAGCGGGAGGCCGAGCGGGCCGCCCGCGCCCAGCGCAAGGCCGACGCCGCCCGAGAGCGCGCCCTGGAGGCGGCCCGTGCCGGCGGACTGTTCGAGGGGATGGAGGCGAGGCCACAGACCGCGGCCGAACCTGCCGCCGCGGCGCCCGGTGCGGGCGATACTGCGCGTACCGACGAGTTTGCGCACACGGGTGCGGAGCCGACGAGCGTGGGGCAGCCCCGCCGCGAACCGCTCGACCCTGCTCGTCGGCGCGCGGTCATCACGGCCCTTGCTGTCGCGTCTGCGTTCCTCGTCGTCGTCACCGGGTTGGCCACCTGGCAGTACGTCGAGGCCCGCCAGGCGACGTCCGCTGAGGAGACGATCGCCGACGCGCCACGCGAGGCGACCGACGCGGCGCGCGAGATCACGACCCAGATGTTCACTTACGACCACCGGACGGTCGACGCCGACCTCGCCGCCGTGCGCGACCGGCTCGCGGACCCGGCCCTGACGGAATTCGTCGAGCAGTCCATGCCGACCGTGGCCTCTGCCGCCAAGCAGCAGGAGGCCACCGTCTACGCGACCGTCGCCGCCGCGGCCCCGCAGGAGGTCGTGGACGCCGATCACGTCACCGTGCTGGTCATGCTCAACCGCATGGTCTCCACCAAGGAGAACCCCGAGGCCGCGAGCTCGGCGTCGCGGCTGAGCGTGGCCATGGAGCGCCGGGACGGGACGTGGAAGCTCGCCGAACTGGAGGCGCTGTAGGAGCCTCGCGGGAGGCTAGTCGCCGGACGTCGCGTCGAGCGTCTGGAAGAAGCGGCGGGCCCACGCGTGGACGTCGTTACCCAGCACCTGGCGACGCAGGGTGCGCATGCGACGGCGACGCTCCTCGGCGGAGTCGTTCACCGCGGCCATGATGGTGTCCTTGACGCCGTCGAGGTCGTGCGGATTGCACAGGTACGCCTGGCGTAGCTCCGCGGCCGCCCCGGCGAACTCGCTCAGCACCAGCGCACCGTCGCCGTCCGTGCACGAGGCCACGTACTCCTTGGCCACCAGGTTCATGCCGTCGCGCACCGGCGTCACCAACATGACGTCGGCGGCCGCGTAGAACGCCGTCAGCTCCGACTTCGGCACCGGCCGGTGGATGTACGTCACCACCGGGTGCCCGATCTCGCCGAACGACCCGTTGATGCGGCCGACCGACTCCTCGATCCGTGACCGCATGATCTGATACTGCTCGACGCGCTCGCGGCTCGGCGTGGCCAGCTGCAGCAGGGTGACGTCCGAGGGCTCCAGACGGCCCTCCTCGAACAGCTCCTCCAGCGCACGCAGGCGGACGTCGATGCCCTTGGTGTAGTCCAGCCGGTCGACGCCCAGCATCAGTACCCGCGGCGACCCCAGCTCCTCGCGCAGGCGGGAGGCACGGGCGCGGGTCTCGCGGCTGCGGGCGGTGGCGTCGACGGACGCGGAGTCGATGGAGATCGGGAAGGCGCCGACCCGCACCATGCGGTCGCCGACGCGGATCTCGGAGGCGCGGCCCCGCGCGGAGCGCAGCCGCACGGACGGGTGGCCGCGCAGTCGGCTGGCGAGGATCCGGAAGTTGTCCGCCCCGCCGGACAGGTGGAAACCGACCAGGTCGGCGCCGAGCATGCCCTCGACGAGCTCGGTCCGCCACGGCAGCTGCATGAACAGCTCGACGGGCGGGAAAGGGATGTGGAGGAAGAACCCGATGGTCAGGTCGGGACGCAGCTCGCGCAACAGCGCGGGCACCAGCAGCAGCTGGTAGTCCTGCACCCACACCGTGGCGCCCTCGGCGGCGGCCTCGGCCGTGGCCTCGGCGAACCGCGTGTTGACCTCGCGGTAGGCGTTCCACCACTCGCGGTGGTACTCGGGCGGTACCACGACGTCGTGGAACAGCGGCCACAGCGTGGCGTTGGAGAAGCCCTCGTAGTAGAGCTCGACGTCGCGCGCGGACAGCGTGACCGAGTGGAGACGGATACCGTCCGCGTCGAACGGCTCGGGGGAGGCGTCCGGGACGCCGGGCCACCCGACCCAGGCGCCGTCGTTGGCCTTGAGGATCGACTCGAGCGCCGTGACGAGGCCACCGGGGCTGGCCTTCCAGTGCTCGGTGCCGTCGCGGTCGATGACGAGGTCCACGGGGAGGCGGTTGGCGACGACGACGAAGTCGGCTCCCGCTCCGGTCGACGTCTGCCCGGTACCGCTCGTCATCCGCGTGCCCTCATCTCGAGTCGTCGTGCTCTGCCTACTCCGCGTCCGCCGTCACCTGCGGTTCCGGACCGATCCCCAGCATGTCGAGGAGCATCCGGCACTCGTCCGCGTCGGCCGAGTACGAGGCCACGACCCGGCGGGCCTGATCGGCCGTCTCGTCGGCGACCGGCTCCAGATCGTCGAGTTCGGGTTCCTTGCTGGCGGCGGCGGATGCCATCGATGTCCTCCTGGGGTCGGTGGGGGACGAGGGCGCCGGGTGGCGGCGTCGTCCGCGGCCGATTCTACGTCACTGGTCGGCGGCGGCCGACCGACGCAGATTGCGGGTGACCCACTCACCGAACACGATCCCGGCGGCCAGCGCCACCGCGATCGCCAACGCCTGGAACATCAGCCCCAGGCCGATACCCGTCTGATCGCTCGTCAGCGCGGACAGGCCGCGGTACACCGACAGGCCCGGCAGGAACGGGGTGATGCCGGCGATGGTGACGACCAGCGGCGGGACGGTCGCGATACGGGCGAGGATTCCGCCGAACAGGCCCATGAAGCAGGCGGCGAGTGCCGACCCCACGACCACACCCAGGCCGGTGGCGATGACGCCCTGGTAGATGAGCATGCCCATCGATCCGACCCCCGCCGCGAGCCATGTGGCCCGGACGGTCGCGTAGCTGGCCACCGCGAACCCGGCCGCGCCGACCCCGGCCGCGAGCACGGCCACGTGGACCGCGGCGTTCCCGGCGATCGACGGGTCGATCGGGGGAGGGACGAACCCGAGGCGGGCGAAGGCCGCCAGGGCGATGGTGATGCCGCCCATGACGCCACCGGTCATGATCAGCGTCTCAACCCCACGGCCGGCGGAGGTCACGGGGAAGCCGGTGATGGCGTCCTCGATCGCACCGACGAGGGTGAGCCCGGCGAGGAGCACGATGATCCCCGCCGCCACGAGCTGTGACGGCTGGATCTCGATGAAGTTGTCGCTCAGGGCCGCGTACCCGGCCAACGCCCACCCCGCGGCGATGAACCCGCCCACGACCTGTTGGAAGAAGGACGGGAGCCGGTGGCCGTCCAGGAACCGGTTGGCGTACATGAGGGCGAACGTCGAGACCATCGAGATGAGCCCCGCCAGTGGGCTGCCCCCGAGTTGGATGACGACCGCGCAGCCGAGCATCGCCCACCCCAGCACGGCGACACGGAACGAGTGCGGGTGCGGCGAGGTGACGATCTTGTCGACCTCCGCCGTGGCCTGGTCGACGGTGAGTTGGCGTCGCACGATGAGGTCGATCAGCCGCGACACGCGGGTCACCCGCGTCATGTCGACGGTCCGGTAGTTGACCACACGGATCACGGAGATCGGTGGTCTACCGCGGCGACGGTTGACGCCGATGGTCAGCGAGGTGAAGGTGACCTCGACGGTGGCACCCGGCAGACCGAATGCGGCCGCCACCGATTCCGCCTGGGCGACGGTGTCCGCGGCGCCCTCGCCGGACGAGAGCAGGATCCCGCCGATCTCGAGCGCGAGGTTGAGCACGTCGGTGACCGCGCCGTCGTCGTCGAGGTCGACCGGCGCCATGGGGGACAGGGGCGGCTCGACCGCCAGATCCATGGTGGATTTGCGCAGATTCAGCCACGCCAGCGGGCGGGTGAACGGTGCGGGTGCGTCGCGGGTCTCCACGATGCACACCGTAGTCAAGGGCTCGCGGGGCGGGCGGGTTAGGATGGCCCCCGGGTCCGTCGTCACTTCCGGGCCCGTGCTGGAGTGGCGCAATTGGTAGCGCACCCGACTTGTAATCGGGCGGTTGCGAGTTCAAGTCTCGTCTCCAGCTCTGTGTCGTATCGCCCCTGTAGGATGCCCCCACCTTCCTTCCCTCCCCATCAGGAGGCATCCGCTGTGACCGACCAGAGCCCCCGCCGCGTCGCCACCACGTGGATGTCGGCCGTCGTCGAAGGTGATGTCGAGACCGCGATCGCGCTCTCGGCGCCGTCGATCGTCTACACCACGGGCCAGGTACGGCGGTACGAGGGCCACGAGGGGATCCGCGACATCGCGTCGGACTTCAACCGGCTCGCGGGTTTCCTCACCGTCTCCGTCGAGGGGGAGATCCTCGAGGACGGGGGAGTCGTCGCGCTACGCCGGATCGAGCGGTACACGGTGCCCAGCGGGGGGATAGAGATCCGGGGTTGCTCGTTCGTCGAGGTCGAGGACGGGCTCGTCACCCGGTGGGCGGATTACAAGAGCATGGAGTCGATCGACGACGTCATCGGGTGACGGGGACCCGACGGACGGCCGGGGAGGAGAGGCATGAGCGACGAACAGGCGACGGAAGTCGACGCCGGTCGGGTGGCCAGGGCGTTCCTCGAGGCCGTCTTCGCAGGGGATCCCGAGACGGCGTGCGCGTACAGCAGCCCCGGTCTCACCCTCCGCATCGAGGGGCAGGGCACCGTCGAGGGACATGCGGGGCTGCGCGAGATCATGGACCTGTCCGCCGAGGTGTGTAGCGATATGGACATGCGGATCCATCACGTCCTGGCCGCCGGTGAGACGGCGGCCATCAACCGGACTACCCGCGTGACGGTCAACGGGAAGCGGCTCACGGTGGAGGTCGGCGCGTTCTTCACGGTGCGAGACGGGCTCGTCTGCGAATGGACGGACTATCAGGACGCGCAGGCGCTGCTCCGGGCGTTGGGCCACTGATGACGGGGCACTGATCGGCCGGAGCAGCGCACCGGTCGCGTCACGCCTCGGGGACGAACTCCCCGTATCCGAGTTCGCGCAGCTCGCGGCGCAGCGTCTCTGCGGCGGCGTCGGATTCCTCCGCCGGGGCGTCGGGGTTCGCCAGTGACAGGTCGAAACCCGACATGTCGTTGGCGGGGAAAACGTGGATGTGGGTGTGGGGTACCTCGAAGCCGGCGATGAGGTAGCCGGCCCGCTTCGCCCCGAAGCCGGAGAGGACCGCCTTGCCGACGGCCTGCGCGACCTCGTTGAGGCGCGTGAGGAGTGCGGGCTCGAGATCCGTCCACCGATCGACCTCCGCCCGCGGGACGACGAGGGTGTGGCCCGGTGCGACCGGCGCGATGGTGAGGAACGCCACCACATCGGGGTCCTGCCACACGAAACGACCCGGTAGTTCACCGGCGATGATCTTGCTGAAAACCGTCGACATGTCACCAGACTACGGATTCGTCTCGGCGCTTTCCGGTGGATGAGTGGTAACAAGTGATCTAATAGAGTGTCCGCCGTTCGTCGGACGGCATCGGGCCCTCTACTCACGCGAAGGAGCATCGACATGGTCGAGGCAAGTGTTGCGCCAGCAGAGGGCGCGGTGAAGAAGAAGGCCTATCACCACGGCGACCTCCGCAACGCCATCATCCAGGAGGCCATCGCGCGGGCCCGGGTCTCCGGAGAGAAGGCGATCGTCCTCCGCGAGATCGCGCCGCACATCGGCGTGTCCGCGACCGCCGCGTACCGGCACTTCGCCAACCGGCAGCAGCTCGTCGAGGAGGTCGCCTCCCGCGGGTTCGTCGAGATGATCGAGCGCGTCGAGGCCGCGGCCGCCGCCGCGGGAGCGGGTGACGAGCCCGGGACCGTCCTCGCGTCGTATCTCCAGCTGCGCTGCGCCGCGCTCGCGGTGGTCGAGTTCTCGATCGAGGAACCGGCGTGGGCGCGGACCATGATGGAGAACCTGGGCATCTCCGAGGTCGTCCGGGCCCGGGCCGACGACATCAACGCGGTCCTGCAGTCCCTCATCGACCGGGGTGTCGAGGCGGGCACGTTCGTGGGCGGCACCGTCGTGAACGACGAACTGTCGCTCTGGGCCGCGATCGACGGGTTGAGCGCGCAGGCGATGTACGGCATCAGGTCCATGAGCACGCCGTCGGCCGCGCGCGCGTCGGCGCGCACGATCGACCTGTGCCTGACGGATCTCCTCACCGAGGAGGGGCTGCGGGTCCGCGACGAGGTGTCGGAACCCGGCGATATCGCCGCCGACGCGGAGGGCTAGAGACCGTTCGATCCGGGCCCGATCGAGGCGGCGCGGGCGCGACGCTACTGTAGGCGCTGTGCGCATTCTCGTGATCGGTTCCGGTGCCCGTGAGCACGCCCTCCTCGTCGCCCTCGCGGCGGACCCCGCGGTGTCCGAGCTGCACGCCGCGCCCGGGAACCCGGGGATGGTGCAGGCGACGTGTCACGCGGTCGCGGTGACCGATCCCGTCGCGGTGACCGCCCTGGCCCGGAAGATCGGTGCCGACCTTGTCGTGATCGGACCCGAGGTGCCGTTGGTGGCCGGCGTCGCCGACGTCCTGCGGGAGGCCGGTATCCCGGTCTTCGGCCCGTCGGCGGAGGCCGCTCGCATCGAGGGCTCCAAGGCGTTCGCGAAGGACGTGATGGCGGCCGCGGGTGTACGGACGGCGCGGGCCGAGATCGTGGACTCGCCCGCCGACCTCGACGAGGCGCTCGACCGGTTCGGCCCGACATGGGTCGTCAAGGACGACGGACTGGCCGCCGGCAAGGGGGTCGTGGTGACCCCCGATCGCGCGGCCGCCCACGCCCATGCGCTGGCCTGCCTCGACGACGGCCACCCCGTCCTGCTGGAGTCCTTCCTCGACGGGCCCGAGGTCTCGCTGTTCTGCCTCGTCGACGGGGAGACGGTCGTTCCGTTGCTGCCCGCGCAGGACCAC
>NZ_JAALDU010000221.1 GCF_014145015.1 Dietzia sp. E1
GGCGGTCTGCTCGCCGCCGATGCACTGCTGCATGATCGTCGGGTAGGCGAACTGCGCGATGACCGGGCCGTTCTCCGGCAGCGGGGTGCCGGGTTCGCCGGTGCCGCGGAAGAAGCCGACGATACGGGCGATGGTGCCGCGGGTCTCCTCGGGGATCCACTGCTGCGCGGCGAGGTTCTCGATCGCCTGGAGGACGGGCTCGGTGGGGCGCCCGAGCTCGTCCAGCGACTGTGCACCGGCCGTGGCGGGGGCGGCGAGCCCCAGCACGACGGCGGCGGCGGCGCCGAGGCCGAGGGTCCGGAACGAGGTCCTGAGCGAGTGGCGGGTCACTGGCGAGTCCATTCTTCGGCAGGGGCGGGCGGACCGGTCGGCGGCCGACCGGGCGACCGCTCGATGTTCTCACAGCGCCCCCGTATCGGGGACACGCGGAGCCGGATTGGCGATCTTGCTGGGGCTGATGTTACAGAAGTTATACGTGATGTAAATAACATCGCACGTCACGGGTGGTGCCGCGGAGGTCGGGATAGCGGCGCCGCGCCGATCAGCGGGTAATGTGGTCACGCAACGCGCGCTCGACCGGACGCGCTTGTGGATCACGCGGGAGACCCCGCCGATTCCCACGCCACGCGCCCCGGCGGCGACCCCAGCCGCCTCGGCGCCGTAAGCCTCCGAGGGAGAACCCAGCGTATGGCCCAGACCGAGTTCCGTAACGTCGCGATCGTCGCGCACGTCGACCACGGCAAGACGACCCTCGTCGACGCGATGCTGCGTCAGTCGGGCGCATTCGACGAACGTGCCGAGCTCGTGGACCGCGTGATGGACTCGGGGGACCTGGAGCGCGAGAAGGGCATCACGATCCTCGCGAAGAACACCGCCGTCCGCCGCCCGGGCGCGGGCTCGGGCGGTGCCGATCTCGTCCTCAACATCATCGACACGCCCGGCCACGCCGACTTCGGCGGTGAGGTCGAGCGCGGCCTGTCGATGGTCGACGGCGTCGTGCTGCTCATCGACTCCTCCGAGGGGCCGCTGCCCCAGACCCGTTTCGTCCTGCGCAAGGCGCTCGCCGCGTCGCTGCCGGTGATCATCGTGGTGAACAAGACCGATCGCCCGGACGCCCGCATCGACGAGGTGGTGGAGGAGGCCCAGGACCTCCTGCTGGACCTCGCCTCGGATCTCGAGGACCCCGATGCCCAGGCCGCCGCGGAGCGCGCCCTCGAGCTGCCGGTCGTATTCGCGTCCGGGCGCGCCGGCAAGGCCTCGACCACCCAGCCGGCCAACGGCCAGGAGCCCGACGCGCAGAACCTGGACGACTTCTTCGAGCTGCTCTACGACGTCATCCCCGCCCCCCGCGGCGACGCCGACGCCCCGCTGCAGGCGCACGTGACCAACCTCGACGCGTCCAACTTCCTCGGCCGTATCGGTCTGGTCCGCATCCACAACGGCCGCCTCCGGAAGGGACAGCAGGTCGCGTGGATCCACCACCTGCCGAACGGCGAGACCGAGACCAAGTCGGTCCGGATCACCGAGCTCCTCGCGACCGAGGGCGTCGAGCGGGTTCCCACCGAGGAGGCCGTGGCCGGTGACATCGTCGCGGTCGCCGGCATCAGCGACATCATGATCGGCGACACCCTCGCCGACCCGGAGAACCCTGTCGCGCTGCCCGCGATCACCGTCGACGAGCCCGCCATCTCGATGACCATCGGCGTCAACACGTCCCCGCTCGCCGGCCGCAACGGCGGCACCAAGCTCACCGCGCGGATGGTCAAGGCGCGCCTCGACCAGGAGCTCGTCGGCAACGTCTCCCTCAAGGTGCTCGACACCGAGCGTCCCGACGACTGGGAGGTGCAGGGCCGTGGTGAGATGGCGCTGTCCATCCTCGTCGAGACGATGCGCCGCGAGGGCTTCGAGCTCACCGTGGGCAAGCCGCAGGTGGTCACCAAGCGTATCGACGGCAAGATCCACGAGCCGATTGAGCACATGACCATCGACGTGCCCGAGGAGTACCTCGGCGCGGTCACCCAGCTCATGGCCGCACGCAAGGGCCGCATGGAGCAGATGAGCAACCACGGCACGGGATGGGTCCGGATGGAGTTCCTCGTCCCGGCTCGCGGTCTCATCGGCTTCCGCACCACCTTCATGACCGAGACGCGCGGATCCGGCATCGCCAACTCCGTCTCCGCCGGCTACGAGCCGTGGGTGGGGGAGATCCGCTCGCGGCACACCGGCTCCCTCGTGGCCGACCGCGCGGGTAAGGCCACCGCGTTCGCTCTGCTCGGCCTCGCCGACCGTGGCGACTTCTTCATCGAGCCCGGCTCCGAGGTCTACGAGGGCGTCGTCGTGGGGGAGAACCCCCGCTCCGAGGACATGGACGTCAACATCACCAAGGAGAAGAAGCTCACCAACATGCGGTCGGCCACCTCCGACGCCACCGAGACGCTGCAGAAGCACCGCAACCTCTCGCTCGAGGAGGCCATGGAGTTCTGCGCCGGCGACGAGTGCGTCGAGGTCGGCCCGGACGCGATCCGCGTGCGCAAGGTCGCGCTCACCGCGACCGAGCGCGCCAAGGCCCGCAGCAAGGCCAAGTCGCGCGAGCAGCAGTCCGTCAGCTGACGTAGGTGAGGCCGTGAGGACGACGGGGGCGTACGCGCGCCGGCGGGCATCCGCCGTGCTGGGTGCCGCGCTCGCCCTCGTCGTCGCCTCCGGCTGCGTCGCCGACCCCCCACCCCCGACGGTCGTGGGGGACGACCGCACCGACGGCACGTCCGTCAGCCTCACGGACGCCGGCATCCTTCTCGCGCTCGACCGGGTCGAGGAGGGTTTCAACCCGCACCTCCTCGCGGACCAGGGGGTGGACACCGACCTCGTCGCCTCACTGCTGCTCCCCAGCGCGTTCGTCCCCGGCGTCGATGGCGAGCCCGTCCTCAACCGGGATCTGCTGCTGTCCGCGGCACCGCTGCCGGACGCCCCGGAGACGATCCGCTACACCATCGACCAGCAGGCCCAGTGGTCCGATGGCGTCCCCGTGGCGGCCGAGGACTTCGAGTACCTGTGGCGACAGATGACCGGTCAGCCCGGCGTCGTCGACCCCGCCGGTTACGAGCGGATCGTCGACGTACGCTCCGGCGCCGGAGGCAAGGTCGTCGACGTCGTCTTCGAGTCCGTACCCGCGCACTGGCGGTCGCTCTTCCAGCACCTGCTGCCCGCGCACATCCTCAAGGGCGCCCCCGACGGTTTCCAGGGCTCGATGGAGGCGCTGCCGGTGATGAGCGCGGGGCCGTTCATGATCCGTGCGGCCGACATCGGCCGTGGCGAGATCGAGTTCGTCCGCAACGACCGCTACTGGGCCGGGGCCCCGGAGATCGAGCAGATCGTCGTCCGCCGCGCCACCGGCCCCGGCCAGCTCGGGGCGGCCCTGCGTGACGGTGCGGGGTCGATGGCCCTGGTCTCCGCGACGCCGGTGGCCAGGGACGTCTCCGAGATCGTCCCCGGGGTGACGGGCACGCCGTTGGCCGGCACCGCCCAGCTGGAGCTGGCGTTCAACACCGTCGCGCCGACCGTGTCCGAGCCCGCGGTCCGTCGCGCCGTCGCCGCCGCTCTCGACCCGCAGGTGATCGGGCGGGTCGTCACGGGGGAGGCGCGGCCCGAGGTGACATCCCATCCGTTCCCGGCCGGGTCCGCCGTGACCACGACCGCCGATCCCGCGCTGACCGAACGCGCGCTGACGGGAGCCGGTTTCGCCCTGACCGGTCCGCGCTGGCAGCGCGACGAGGTCCCGCTCTCCCTCACGCTCGGCGTCGAGGCCACCGACGACCGCGCCGTGACCGCCGCGTACTCCGTCGCCGACCAGCTGCGCGGCGCCGGGATCGGCGCCCGGGTGTGGGAACTCGAATCGACGGCTCTGTACGCCGACGCGTTGCCGCACGGTCTGGTCGACGCCGTCGTCGGCTGGCAGAGCACCGACGGGCAGCCGGAGCTCGCCGCCGTCTCCCGCTTCGCCTGCGCCCCGGCCGCTCCCCGACCGGGATCGGGGGCGTCCGCGTCCGCGTCCACGTCCGGCTCGGCCACGTCGGAGGAGGCGACCACGACACCGGCCCGGCCCCGCACGACCGTGCCGAGCCTGTCACCGCCCGAGCCGGACACCGGCCGGAGCCGCCAGCGCCGTACCACCGACACGAGCGCCAGCGCCGGG
>NZ_JAALDU010000222.1 GCF_014145015.1 Dietzia sp. E1
CAGACGGCCCGGAAGCATGTGGGGTGGATCAGTTCTTCTTGTCCTGGAGCGCCGCGAACAGACGTGCCAGCTGCGAGGCGGGCGCGTTGAACAGGCCGGCGGCCTTGGCCTGGTTGCCCTTGAGGGCACCGGCCATCTTCGCGAGCAGGACCTCGCGGGACTCGAGCTCGGCGATCTTGTCGAGCTCGTCGGCGGACAGCGGGGCGCCGTCCATGACGCCGCCCTTGATGACGAGCGCCTTGTTGTCCTTGGCGAAGTTCTTGAGCGCCTTGGCGGCGTCCACGACCTCACCGGTGACGAACGCGATGGCGGTGGGGCCGGACAGGAGGTCGTCGAGACCCTCGACTCCGGCTTCCTCGGCCGCACGCTTGACCAGGGTGTTCTTGGCCACGGTGTACGTGGCCGCGTCACCCAGCGTCTTGCGCAGCTCGGTCACCTGGGGAACGGAGAGTCCGCGGTACTCGGTGACCACGGCGGTGGAGGAGTTCTGGAAGTGCTGCTTGATCTCCTCGACGGCCTGGACCTTTGCGGGCTTTGCCATGTTTCGCCTCCTTTCTGCATCATCTCGCCCGGGAGAGATACGAACGCCCCGTGCGCAGGCGGCACGGGGCGTGGAGGAGGCGGGCCCGAGGGCGCGCTGTCGTCTACGCTGACCGGTGTTCTCCTGCGCGGGCCGTCCGGGCGCTCCCGGACCCTTCGACCACCCCCGGCGGGAATGGCGACCTGCGGTCTTCGGTGAAACTTGATCAGGCGCCCGGGAGCCTGGACCTCCGAGCGTTCAAACTTCGGCCCCAAGGGTATAGGCGGCGGACGCCGCATACCAAATCGCCCGGGCCGGTCGCGAATGGCGGCAGGTCCGGCTTTCTGACAGATTGGTGCCGTGTCTCCAGCCTCGTCCCGCCTCGCCGTCGTCTACAACCCCACCAAGGTCGGAGTCGACGAGGTGCGCCGTCGCGCCACGGCACGGGCGTCCCGGCACGGGTGGGCCGACCCCGTCTTCTACGAGACCACGGAGGACGACCCCGGCACCGGTCAGGCCGCCGAGGCGGCGGCGCAGGGCGCCGGTCTGGTGATCGCGTGCGGCGGCGACGGCACCGTGCGCTCGGTCGCACAGGGACTGATCGGCACCACGGTGCCGATGGGCGTGGTCCCCCTCGGTACCGGCAACCTGCTGGCCCGCAACCTCGACATCCCCCTGGACGACGTCGACCGTGCGCTGCGGGTGGCCATGACCGGCCGCAGCCGCGCCATCGACATCGGCGAGGTCCGCTACACGGACGGCGAGGGCGAGTCCCACGACGACGTGTTCCTGGTGATGCTCGGTGCAGGGATGGACGCCGACATGATCGCCGGCACGGACGACGACCTCAAGGCGCGGGTGGGCTGGTTCGCCTACGTGGGCGCCTTCGCCTCGACCCTGCTGCGCGGGCACAGGATCAGGGTGGACTACTCCCTCGACGACGGCCCGCGGATCCAGACCCGCGCGCGGACCCTGCTCGTGGCGAACTGCGGGATGCTGCAGGCGGGGATGGTGCTGCTGCCGGACGCGGTGATCGACGACGGACTGCTCGACGTGATGGCCCTGCGCGCGAAGGGCGCGATCGGGTGGGCGCAGGCCGGCGCGGTCCTCGCGCAGCACACCGTCCGGCACCGCCTCAGCGCGCTGCGCCGCCGCGGCGGTTCGTCCCACGAGCCCGAGCGTCATGAGACCCGCCCGGTGGATTTCCGCCAGGGCGTGGGGGTCACCGCGCGCATCCTCGAGAAGCCGGCCGCGTTCCAGATCGACGGCGAAGACTGCGGAACCGTCGCCGATTTCTCCGCCCGGATCAAGCGGAGGGGCCTCACGGTACGCGTCGCGTACTGAACGCGCCGCCGGCCTCGGCGCGTCAGGGGTCCCGACGGATCAGGAGCGCGAGGACGTCGTGGATCTCCTCCACGGTCGGCACCGGCAGGGCAGACCGCCCGTAGACGAACCCGATCCCCGCGTACACCAGGACGCCGGCGCGGATCCGCGCCTCGCGTTCGGAGAAGCCGAGCTCGACGAACGCGTCGTGGACCACCCGCAGGATGCGCCGGTCCAGCTCGGCCACCGCCTCGGCGACGGTCTCGTCCGCGCGGGCCCACTCGCGAATGGCGGCCTCGCCCTCCCAGGCGCGCGATTCCACCAGCAGCGCGCTCATCGTCTCCAGCCGCTGCTCGGGCGGCATCTCCTCCATGGTGACCAGCCCGCGGGCGGCGTCCATCTCCTGTGAGAAGTAGAGTCGGGCCACCGCGGCCATGAGTGCGTCGAAATCGGCGAAGTGCCAGTAGAAGCTGCCCTTGGTGACGCCGAAGTCCGCGCACAGGCGGCTGATCTTGACCGCGGACCTGCCCTCGGTCATGAGCAGGTCGAGGCCGGCGCGGGCCCAGTCCTCCGCCGAGAGACGTCCGGTCCGGGGCACGCTCGGGCGGGCCGACCAGGTCGATCCCTGGGTCATCCGTCCACCCCACCGTGTCGCGTCGTCATCTGCGTCAGCCTACGTCGGACCGGACGCTTCTTCGGCCGGACTGCCGAGTCGGGTGGACCGACCGCCCACAGCCCGGACGCCGAGACCGTGCGCCTAGGAGACTGCTGAACAAGGCGCTATTGGGGTTGGCG
>NZ_JAALDU010000223.1 GCF_014145015.1 Dietzia sp. E1
GGCCGCCACACCATCGCGTGGGTGTGCGCGTAGCCGCCCCGGGCAGCGTCCGTGGTGGCGGCGTAGGCCAGGTTCGCATCGGCGGGGACGACGTCCGGCCCCACCTCGGCGACGAGCTCGATGGTCCACGTGAGGCTGCTGCCGGGCGCGAACCCGTCGAGCATCTGGATGGGCGCCGGCGGCCAGGCGTCGGTCAGGAGCACCAGATGCTCCTCGTCGAACCCCTCCGGTTCCTCACGCAGGGCTGTCCACCCGGACAGGTCGGCCGCCTCGGCGCCGCTGAACGGCAACTTCCCGCTCACCTGGCGTAGCTCGACGTACCGGTAGAACTCCGGCGTGAAGTCCTTGATGTAGGGGAACGGCTCGATGACCGACGGGTCGGTGAGCTCGGGCATCGGGTGCGCGGGGGGCACGGAGATCGACGACTCACGGTGCCTGCCGAACGCGGCCAGCGCCGTGGCGACGATCGCGTCGGACTGTCGCACCGTCGCCTGACACTGGATGACGTTCGAGCCCACGCGCAGGATTTCCGCCTCGACCTCGACCGGGCCGGTGGCCGCGGGACCGACGAACGACACGGTGAGCGATCGCAGCGGCGGGACCACCACGGGGCTACCGGCGCTGCCCGCGAGATCGCGGAGCTTCCCTTTCATGGCGGCCAGCATCAGGGCCCCGGTGAGCCCACCATAGATGGCCCTGCCCTGCGTCCAGCCCTCTTCGACCTCGACCGTCCCGCCGTGCGCGGCGGACTCCAGCATGCTCGTCAGCGACATGCGGCATAGTCTGCCACCGCCGCTCAGCGGGCCTCCGGGGAGCGGTCCTACCGGCTGCGGCGGGCCCGGCCCCGGGCCTTCCGGACCCCGGCCAGCGCGGTGGCCAGCCCGGACTTGCGCGGGCCGTGGCCGAACATCTTCTCGCTGCGGGTCTCGGCGGCGTCGTCGGCGGTGCGGCGCATGTAGCGGTCGGGCAGGGACAGCCGGGCGATGGTCCGCCACGACTGGAGGTACTGCTTCCACAGCGGCCCGGAGACGTACGGCAGGTCGTAGCGGTCGCACAGGTCGCGTACCTCGAGCGAGATCTCCGAGTACCGGTTGGACGGCAGGTCGGGGAACATATGGTGCTCGATCTGGAACGACAGGTTGCCCGACATCAGGTTCATGGCCGGTCCGCCGTCGAGGTTGGCGCTGCCGAGCATCTGCCGGAGGTACCACTCGGCCTGCGTCTCGGTCTCTACATCTGTCATGGTGAACTTCTCGGCGCCGTCCGGGAAATGGCCGCAGAAGATCACGGCGTTGGTCCACACGTTGCGGATGATGTTGGCCGTGACGGTGGCGGTGAGCGCCTGGGGGCCGCTCGGCCCGGCGAGCACCGGGAACAGGACGTAGTCCTTGAGGATCTGCTGGCCGGCCTTGCGTAGGAACGCGCGCGCCTTGCGCCGGTCCTCGGGGGCGGCGTCCCGGTCGAACGCGTCGCTGAGGGTGACGGCCTGCAGGCCGATCCCCCATTCGAAGCCCGCCATCAGAGCGGCGTTGACGGCCATGTTGGCGAGGAACTTCGGCTCCCACGGCACGTCGCGGGTCACGCGCAGGACACCGAACCCCACGTCGTCGTCCATCCCGACGATGTTGGTGAACTTGTGGTGCAGGTGGTTGTGGGTGTGCTTCCAGTCGGCGGAGCTGCCGACGAGGTCCCATTCCCAGTTGGTCGAGTGGATCTCCGGATCGTTCATCCAGTCCCACTGGCCGTGCATGACGTTGTGGCCGATCTCCATGTTCTCGAGAATCTTGGCCACCGCCAGGGTCCCGGTCCCGAGCGCCCACACGGTGCGGTTCCGGGCACCGAAGTACAGCAGGGCGCGGGCACCGAACTCCAGTCCACGCTGCAACTTGATGACGGAGTGGATGTACCGATAGTCACGCTCACCGCGCGACTCGATGACCCGCGCACGGATGGCATCGAGCTCCCGCCCGAGCTCCTCGATCTGGTCGGAGGTCAGGTGGGCGTATTCGCCGACATCGGAGATCGCCATACACCTACACTAGGCGCGCTTCGTCGCCCGCGGCTACGGCTCGGAGCCGGGTCGGCCCCCTATCGTGACCAAGCGCACGCCGCGCGACCACACCAGCCACTCCAGGCGCGCGCCTCAGTCATTCCAGGTCCGCGCCTCGGCCTCTCCACGCGCAAGCCTCAGTCATCCCAGGCGCGGCGCAACACCTCTAGCGTCCCGTGGATCCGCTCGACCGTCGATCCGACGGGCGCGATCATCAGCTCGTCGGCGCCCGCGCGCCGGGCGAAGTCGGTGAGGTAGTCGCGCACCGCGGGGCCGTCGCCGCACGCGGTGTAGGAGATCATGTGGAGGATCTGGCGGCCGCCGGCGGACTCCATGATCATGTCCAGCTCCTCGTCGCTGAACTCGCGACCGCGGCCGGCCATGAGCTTGACCCGCTGGCGGCGGTACCACTGCAGTTCACGCCCGGCCCGCTCGGCGTCGTCGTCGGCCACCACGTTGACCGCGGCGATCATGTACGGCTCGGCCAGCTGCTCGCTGGGCTGGAACCGCTCGCGGTACACCGCGGACGCCTGCTCCAGGGCGTCGGGGGCGAAGTGGGAGGCGAACGCGTACGGCAGCCCGTAAGCGGCGGCGAGCTGTGCGCCGAACAGCGACGAGCCGAGGATGTACAGCGGGATCTTGGTTCCGCGCCCGGGGATGGCGGCGATGCCGCGGGTGCGGGCGAAGTCGGACGGCGAGTCGCCGAGGAAGGCCTGCAGTTCGCGCACGTCGTCGGGGAAGTTCTCGGCCGCGGACGGCTCGCGGCGCAGCGCGCGCAGCGTCTGCGGGTCGGTGCCCGGGGCGCGGCCCAGGCCGAGGTCGATGCGGCCGGGGTGGAGCTCGGCGAGGGTTCCGAACTGCTCGGCGATCACGATGGGCGCGTGGTTGGGCAGCATGACGCCGCCCGAGCCAAGCCGGATGCTCTCGGTGTTGGCGGCGATGTGCGCCATGAGTACCGCCGGCGCCGACGAGGCGATCGACGGCATGTTGTGGTGCTCGGAGTACCAGACCCGCTCGTACCCCAGCTCCTCCGCCTTGCGCGCCAGTTCCACCGAGTCCTGCAGCGCCTCCCCCACGGTCTGCCCGGGGCGGACGGTCGCGAAGTCGATCACGGACAGGGGCAGGGCGCGGGCGCCGGGGGAACCGGTGTCAGGGGACGTCATGCCCCGTGCAACCCGGGCCGCCGGCACGCTATTCCTGTCGAGGCCCGGCGGGGTCACACTGGGGGCATGCCCACCGCCGCTGACCGCCCCGCCGCTGACCGCCCCGACGCCGGCGCCGCCGACAGCCCCGTCGACGTCGCCCGCCTGGTATCCCTCATGCGCGAGGCCGGCCCGCTCGTGCACTGCCTGACCAACTCGGTGGTCCGTCAGATCACCGCCGACGTGCTGCTCGCCGCGGGCGCGGCCCCGGCGATGGTCGATCACCCGGACGAGGCCGGCGACTTCGCCGCGATCGCCTCGGGCGTGCTCGTCAACGTCGGCAACCCGACCGCCGAGCAGGTCGAGGCCATGCACGCCGCGATCGCCTCCGCCCGCGGGGCCGGGACCCCGTGGGTGCTGGACCCG
>NZ_JAALDU010000224.1 GCF_014145015.1 Dietzia sp. E1
ACCGAGGTCCAGGGCATGGAGGGTCAGACCGTCACCCTGCAGGACGCGTTCCTCTTCGATTACTCCGCCGGCGTGGGACCCGACGGCCGGTTCCTCGGGAAGCCGCTGGCCACCGGCGTGCGGCCCCGCTTCACCGATCGCTTCGCCGAGCTCGGCATCACCCTGTCCCCGCGCGTGTTCGGCGCGACGATCGACAACCCCGGGAGGATCCGATGATTGCCTCACTGTTCTCCCCCGCCGCCTTCGGGCTCGCGGCCATCACCCTGGCCATCGCCGTGGTCACCTTCCTGGTGCTGGCGCCGGCCCCGGACCGGATCCCGCGGGAGCGCCGACGGCCCGGCCAACCCGCCGGCCCGGGCACGGTGGCCCACCTCGCCACCAAGGCGACCGATGCGATCGACGTCGTGCTGCGCCGCCGCGGGGCGCCGGGGGCGGGCGCTCTCGAACAGGCCGGGATCCGCATGCGGCTCCAGGACTTCGTCTTTCTCGTCGTCGTCGGCGCGGTCGTCGCCTTCGCGCTCGGCCTCGCCCTGTCCGGCCCCGCGCTCGGCGCGCTGCTCGTGCTCGTCGTCCCCGTCCTCACCGTCGCCTGGCTCAAGGTCATGGCCGCCCGCCGACGCGCGGCGTTCGCCGACCAGCTCGACGACTCGCTGCAGCTCATGGCCTCGAGCCTGCGCGCCGGACACAGCCTCCTGCAGGCGCTGGCCTCCGTCGCCCGCGAGGCCGAGCAGCCCACCTCTGAGGAGTTCGCGCGGATCATCAACGAGACCCGCGTCGGCCGCGAGCTCGCCCCCGCTCTGGAGGAGACCGCCAACCGGATGGGCAGCCAGGACTTCGTGTGGGTCACCCAGGCCATCGCGATCAACCGCGAGGTCGGCGGCAACCTCGCCGAGGTCCTCGACGGCGTCGGCCACACCATCCGCGAACGCAACCAGATCCGGCGGCAGGTCCAGGCGCTGGCCGCCGAGGGCAAGCTCTCCGCGTATGTCCTCATGGCACTGCCGTTCGGCATCGGCGGCTTCCTGTTCGTCTCCAACCCGTCGTACATCGGTGTCCTCACCCAGAGCCCGCTCGGCTGGGGGATGATCGCCGCCGGCGTCGTCATGCTCACCATCGGCGGCATCTGGCTGAGCAAGGTCGTGCGCATCCGGTTCTGACCAGGGCCGCGGTCCTGACTCGGTGCCCGTCCCACCGGCCCTCCCTCCCCTCCCCTCTCCTCTCTTCCCGTCTCCGCGAAAGGAGGCCCCTGCGATGCCGCTGTCCGCCGCACTGGCCGTGTTCGTCCTAACCGCGTCCGTGTTCCTGCTGGCCTTCGCCGTGTTCTCGGGCCGCGACACCGTCCGCGCGCGCACTGTCGCCAACCTCCGCCGCGGCATCGACGACGGGTTCGCCTCCCAGGTCGACCTGACCGGCGTCGACGACGACGATTCCCGCAGCCGCCTGTACGAGGTCGCCCGCCGCCTGACTCCGGTCGGCACCGTCCGCCGGCTCGAGAAGCTGTCCATCCGCGCGGGGCGGCCCCGCGGCTGGTCCATCCAGCGACTGGTCGTGGCCAAGATCGTCGTCCCGCTCATCGTGGTGCTGCTGGGCCTGGCGCTGCTGCGGACCAACCCGGAGCCACTGCTGCTCCTCCTCACGTTGGGGACCGCGGTCGTCTGCTACTTCCTGCCCGAACTCCTCCTACAGAGCCGGGGCCAGGAGCGCAATGACGAGATCGCGCTCGAGTTGGCCGACACCCTCGATCAGATGACGATCGCCGTCGAGGCCGGCCTCGGGTTCGACGCCGCCATGGCCCGCGCCGGCCGCAACGGCACCGGTCCGCTCGCGCAGGAGCTCATCCGCACGCTGCAGGAGATCCAGGTGGGGCAGTTGCGCCGCACCGCCTACGAGCAGCTGGCTCTGCGCACCGACGTGCCCGACCTGCGGCGGTTCATTCGCGCGATCATCCAGGCCGACGCCTACGGCATCTCCGTCGCCGACGTGCTCCGCACCCAAGCGTCCGAGATGCGGCTCAAGCGCAGGCAACGGGCGGAGGAGAAGGCCCAGCAGGTGCCGGTGAAAGTGATCTTCCCCCTGCTGGTGTGCATCCTGCCCGTACTGTTCATCGTGCTGCTCGGTCCGACCGTGATCAACATGATGGAGGCGTTCTCCTGACGTGACCACCCCTGTCACCGCCCTGATCTGCGCCCTCCTCTGCGGCGGTACCGCCGCAGCGCTCACCCGGTGGATGCGCCGCCTCGTCGAGTCCGACTCGCGTTGGCTGCGCAGCGGACTGCACGTTCTCCTCTCCGCTGCGGGAGGCGTCGGCGCGACGGCGCTCGCGGCGAACTGGGCCGAGCTGGTGGCGTTCGCCACGCTCGCGGTGGCGTGCAGCCTGCTCATCGCGATCGACCTGGCGGTGTTCCGGCTCCCCGACGCGATCGTGGGGCCGCTCTACCCCGTCCTGTTCGCCGGGCTCGCGGTGTCCGCCTGGCTCACCGACGACTGGGCGGGTCTCGGACGGGCCGCCGCCGCGGCTGTCGTGCTGCTCGGCTTCTACTTCGTCCTGGCGTTGATCAACCCGTCCGGCCTCGGGTTGGGTGACGTCAAGCTGTCGGGCGCGCTCGGGGCGCTCCTCGGCTGGCTCGGCTGGCCCGCCGTACTCGCCGGCACCCTCGCGGCGTTCGCCCTCAACGCCGTCGTCGCCCTCGTACTTCTCGCGTCCCGGCGGGTCACCGCCAAGAGCGGCATCGCGTTCGGCCCGGCGATGATCCTCGGCGTGGTGCTCGGCGCCGCCTACTGGGTAGCGCGCTCGACGGCCCTCGCAGGTTAGACGGGCTGGCGCGCCCCGCCGTCAGCAGCGCCCCGGCCGCGCTCACCCGCAGCGTCGGTCCCCGCGCTGATCAGGCGAAAGCCGCCGCGGCCAGCCCGGAGCGATGATGGTGGATCTGGTCGGCGAGCGTGGTGACGTGCGTCTGGTGCAGCACTGTCACGCCCCCTGCCGTGCGGGCCCGCGCCAGCGTCGTCAGCGCGAGGCCGGTCCCGCCCAGCCGGTACTCGCCGAGCAGGTCGAGGGTGAGGTCCTCGTCGTCGTCCCCGTCGCCCACCCGGTCGCCCGCGCCGCCTCTCGCCCGGTCGCCCACGCCTGCCTCGCCTCGGCCTCCGG
>NZ_JAALDU010000225.1 GCF_014145015.1 Dietzia sp. E1
GTCATCGGCGCGGTGCTCGGTGCCGCCTACTGGGCCGCGCGCACGTCGGTGCTCGGGGGCTGATCAGCCGGGGTCTGGTAGTCGCGCCGCGGTCGCCGCCCGGCCCGTGTCGCGGCACCGCCCGGCCCGGGGCGATCGCGTCCGTCAGCTCTGCTCGGTGATCACTCCGCACGCGATGCGGCTGCCGCCGTCGCCGGCGTTGCGGGTCTCCTCGTCCGCGCCCTCGGCGGCGTAGCGCTCGGGGATGTTGGCGAGGTTGTCTGAGTTCTCGTGGACCATGACGGCCGAGCCGTCGTCGTCGAGGAGAAGGTCGCGGTCCACTCGGTCGGTCAGCGTGACGATGCGAGCGGAGCCGTCCTCGGTGACGAAGAGGGGCGGCAGGTCGCCGGCGTGCTCGGGGTGGCCCGCCTCGCCGTCCGGCCCCGCGAGGTGGCCGCCCGCGGACAGGAACGCACCCCGCTCCTCGGGGTCGTTGGGGTTGGCGCTGTCCGGTTCGCACTGGCCGGTCGTGTGGATGTGCAGCCCGTGGAAGCCCGCGGGCAGTGACGAGGCCTCGACCGTGATGACCGTGCCGCCGTCGGTCTCCGCGAATTCGGCCGTGCCCAGCGCGTCGCCCTCCGGGTTCACGAGCTCGGCGGTCGCGAAGACCTCTCCGGCGGTGGCGCCGCCGCCCTCGCCGCCGGCCGTCTCCGTCACCGTCAGCGTCGCGGTCTGGGGTTCGACCTCCCCCTGCGCGGCGGGCGAGTCCTCTCCGGTTCCGCACGAAGCGACCAGGAGCGCGGCTGCGCCGAGAGCCACGAACGCCGAGGCTCCGCGAGCTCGGCGGGCGGTGAGGGGCATGGTGCGTGCGGACATCGGGAACCTCCTCGGACGGCGTCGTGGCCGTCACCGTACCGGCGCCGGGACGAGCCGCAACCGCCCCGAGCGGGCGCCCTCGCGCAGTGGAGGTTGATGAGCAAAACCTTGTTGATGCCGATACAGGAATTGGGCAGTGGCAGCTCCCTCAGCAAGTCGATCGCCCAGTTATCCGTTGCCGCATCAGTCAAAAGTAAAGCGGCATTTGACCTGCGACTTTCGCCGAACAAGCGAGACGTCGGCCGATTCGAGAGTCTCACAAACACCAACAGCGCCATGTTGGTGATGGAAACTTCACGAAACGCTTGTGTGACCCAGGGCGCCTTGACATACTCCCCTCAGCTCGTCCACATAAAGCGGCGAGCCTCCCTCCCCCTCGAGCCCACGGGCTCTATCCCCCACCTGAAAGGGTTCATCATGAGCCAGGCGTACTACGCTCTCGTCACTCTCCAGGCCTTCTTCTCCGACCGCCTCGACAACCGCAAGGACCGCGGCGCGACCGCCGTCGAGTACGGGCTGATGGTCGGCCTCATCGCGGTCGCAATCATTGCGGTAGTCATCATCCTCGGCGATAACCTCGAATCGCTCTTCACCGGCGTGGGCACGAAGGTTGGCACTGCCGCCACTGAGGCTAACGCCCCCACTGGCGGCTAAGTCGCTCAGCCCGACGCGGCCGCCCAGCTCGCGCCGCGTCGGGTCCACTCACTTCCCTCCCCACGTCCCAGTTCCCCCTCCTCATCCCTCAGGCAGCGCCATGCTCACCCCCTCACGTGAGCGTGGGGCCACGGCCGTCGAGTTCGCGCTCGTTCTCCCCCTCCTGCTGTTGCTCGTCCTGGGCATCATCGAGTTCGGGCGGGCCTACCACCTGCAGACGACGCTCTCGAACGCGGCACGCGACGGGGTGCGGGTGATGGCGCTCGAGAACAGCGTCTCCGCCGCACGCTCGACGGCCAAGGCCTCCGCTCAGCCCCTCCCCCTCACCAACACGATGATCCGCGTGACCCCCTCCACCTGCAGCGGCGGCGCCGTGCCCGGCACTGCATGGGTATCTATCGACTACCCGTTCACGCCGTTGTCGGGCTTCCTGCCGATCGGGGACATCACCCTGACCGGAAAGGGGTCAATGCGATGCCTCGGCTAGCCGACGATCGCGGCGCCGTCGCGGTACTCGTGGCCGTCCTGATGGTGCCCCTCATCGGGTTCGCGGCGATCTCGCTCGACATCGCCGCCACCTACGCTGAGCGTCAGCAGCTCCAGACGGGCGCCGACGCGGCAGCACTGGCCATCGCCCAGGACTGCTCGCGGGACGCCTGCGGCTCACCACACACCACTGCGCAGACCTTCGCGACCGCCAACAGCAACACGGGTGCGGCGGCTGCACGTCTGGCACAGATGCCAACGCCCTCGACCGGGCGCGTCACGGTGATCAACGAGGCGGTCCGCCACCACTGGTTCGCTCCCGTCCTGGGCGTGGACTCGACCGATGTCGCAGCCCGAGCCACTGCCGGCTGGGGTTCCCCGTCCGCCGGAACCGCGCGTCTGCCCCTGGTCTTCTCGTGGTGCGAGTTCATGGCGCAGACCGACAACGGTGTCATCTCGGGCACCCGAGAGCGGACCATCTTCCTGTCCAAGAAGTCAGGCACCGGCTGCCACGGATCCTCCGGTCTCGCGGTTCCCGGCGGCTTCGGCTGGGTCAAACAGGACCCGGGCGGGAACTGCTCGGCGACAAGCCAGATCGGCGGAGTCCTCCACAGCGATACCGGCAACAACCAGAAATGCAGCGATGCAGAGTTCGCCGCCCTGGTGGGAAAGACCATCCTCATCCCGATCTTCGGACGAGATGACGGCCGGAGGCCGGATAGCAACAACCGACGCTCCGCCGGCCTCACCACTTTCAACCCCGCGAACAAGAAAGACCCGTGCGATAAGCCGGGCAACGGAAACCAGAAGAAGTGCGAGGAGAACGGCGGCGGTGGCGGCGGGGATGACGACGACGACGGCGGTGACGACGGTGGCGGTAACGACGGTGGCGGTGGCGGCAATGACGGCGGTGGGAGCGGCGGGAGCGGCAACAACGCCTGGTACCGCGTGCACGCCTACGCCGCGTTCACCGTGACGGGCTACAAGTTCAGCCCGCATGCGGAGCACAACGCCTCCAACTGCTCTAACTCCGCGTACTGCCTCAAGGGTTACTTCACCAAGATGCACGACCGCGACCCGAACTTCGACTACGACGCCGGCGCGCCCAATCTCGGCGCCTCCGCCGTCTACCTTCTACCGGATTAGCGAGCACTCATGACTCGTCGTGTTGTCGCCGCCGTCGCCGCGGCCATCCTCGCCCTCCTCGGGGCGGTCCTCCTCATCAGCTACGTCTCGAACGCGGACGAGCGGGCGATGGCCCGTATGGATCCCGTCGAAGTACTGGTGGTGGCCGCGCCCATCGCCCAGGGCACGCCAGCCGAGCAGATCGAGACCCTGGTCCGCACCGAACAACTCCCGTCGGCGTCCGTGGTGCCCGGGACCGCCGGCTCTCTCGCCGAGCTCAGCGGGCTGGTGGCCGTGACCGACCTCCAACCCGGTGAACAGCTCCTCGCGGCCCGGTTCGCCGCCCCCGAGTCGCTCGAGCCGTTCGGCGGCATCCCGGTTCCGGAGGGCCTGCACCAGATCACCATCCCGCTGGACTCGCCCCGGGTCGCCGGAGGAACGGTGACGCCGGGGGACCTGGTCGGCGTGTTCGCGTCCCTCGAGATCGACGAGGTCGCCGTGACGCACCTGATGCTGGACAAGATCCTGGTCACCCGCGTTCAAGGCGGCCTCACCCCGGCGCCCAGTGCCGCGGCGGACACCACGTCGACGGAGGAGGCGGCAAACGACGCGGGCAGCGGTCAGGACCCCGCGGCCGCGCCGGTCCACGAAGGAGGAGCCATGGTGACGTTGGCCGTCAACGCCCGCGACGCGGAGACCATCGTCTTCGCGGCCGAACACGGCAGCATCTGGCTGTCCATCGTCCACCCCGACGCCTCCGCCGACGGCTCGCGCATCGTCAACCCGGGGAACGTGTTCCAGTGAGCCGCCTGCTTCTGGTCTCGGACTCCTCCGACCTGCACCAGCACGTCGCCGACGTGGCCGGCGCCCGTATCGCCGTCGTGCCAGGTCACCCGATCCCGGACGGGCCGTCGCAGCTGTTCCAGCAGCTCGGTCCCGGAACGCCCCTGCCGCAGGTGATCGTCCTGGACGCCGCCGGCGGGGCCGAGGAGGCGCTCGCCCTGGCGTCCCGTCTACACGCAGACTGTCCCGGCATCGCCGTGGTCCTGGTCAGCGGCCAGCCCGACACGCACGCGCTCGCCGCCCTCAGGGCCGGGGCTCGTGACATCGTCCACCCGGACGCCGAGGTCGCCGAACTCGCGGACGTCCTGGCGCGTGCGCTCCAGGCGGCGCAGGCGGCCGCGCAGCCGGTCCCGGGAGACCCCGCGATCAGCGGCGATGCCAGCGCGCGCGGCCGGGTGATCAGCGTGGTCTCCCCGAAGGGCGGCGTCGGCAAGACGACCGTCGCCACCAACCTCGCGGTCGGCCTGGCGCGCACCGCGCCGCTGGCCACCGTGCTCGTAGACCTGGACGTGCAGTTCGGCGACGTGGCCAGCGCCCTGAATATGGATCCGCAGCACACCCTGCTCGACGTCACGCGCGGCCCGGCCGTGCAGGACTCGATGGTCCTCAAGACCTTCCTCACCCAGCATTCCACCGGTCTGTACGCGGTGTGCGGGCCGGCCAACCCGGCGGAGGCGGACGCCGTGACCCCGGCCGACGTGGCGCGGCTGCTGCAGACGTTGGCCTCGGAGTTCCGCTACGTGGTGGTCGACACCGCGCCGGGCCTCGACGACCACGCCCTCGCCGCGATCGACCAGGCCGACGAGTTGATCCTGCTCACCACCCTCGACGTGCCGGGCGTGCGCGGGCTGCGCAAGGAGATCGACATCCTGCGCGACCTGGGTCTCGAGTTCGACCGCCGGCACGTGCTCGTCAACTTCGCCGACAACCACAGCGGCCTGAGCAAGGCCGACGTCGAGGCCACCATCGGCACCGACGTCGACCTGGTACTGCCCCGCAGCCGGGCGGTACCGGTGTCGGTCAACCAGGGCATCCCGCTCCTGCAGAACGACACCCGCGACCCCATGACCAAGCAGCTCCGCAAGCTCGTCGACCGGTTCACGCCGGCGCCGATGCGGCCCACCCAGACCAGCGCCGCGGTCAGCCTCGGCGGTCGGCATCGCCTACAGAGGAAGCGGGTCAAGCAATGAGTCTGTCCGATCGCCTCCGCGCCGCGAGGGTCACCGTCGGCACCGCGCCGGACGGCGCCGACGTCCTCACCGCGCCGCCGCCGGGAGCCGCCGGGCAGGTGGCGACGCCCGGGGTCACGACGACGACGAGGTCCGCCGCACAGACGGGCCCCGCACACCCCGGCCCGGGCGCGATGGCCGGCACCGACGAACCCGCCGTCGATCCGCTGATCTCCCTCAAGGAGCGGGCAGCCGGGGCCCTCTTCGAGCGTATCGGCGCCCGGCTGAACAACCCGTCGCTCACCGAGGACCAGCTCCACGCCATGGTTCGTGCCGAGCTGAACGCGGTGGTCGAGGAGCAGACCATCCCGCTCACCGGTGACCAGCGCAGGCGGCTCATCACCGACGTCCAGGCCGACGTCCTGGGCCACGGACCGCTGGAGAAGCTGCTCGAGGACCCGGACATCACCGAGATCATGGTCAACGG
>NZ_JAALDU010000226.1 GCF_014145015.1 Dietzia sp. E1
GACGGGTGGTGGCGGGACCGGGCCGGCGCCACCGGGCGTCTGCTCGACGAACTGGGCGCCGGGATGCCCCGCACCCTCGAACTGCCAGCATCGGCCGGACGACCGGCCCCGGCCGAACCGCACGTCCGCGCGGCCGCCTTCGGCTGGGTCGCCCGCGCACACGCCGTGATCGAGGGCGCCGCCCGGGCAGCCGAACACTCGGGCCCGTTCGTGGTGCACCGCGCGCCGGGTTCCGGTGACGACGCGATCGTCGATCTGGCCACCGAGCTGGATGGCGGGCCCAGACGGGTCGTGGTGGTCACGGCCGATCGGGGACTGCGGGACAGACTGCCGGGGAACGTCCTCGTCGTCAGGCCCCGGACCCTCCTCGGGTGACGCGCCGCGGCCTCCGCCGGTAACGCGCCGCGCCCTCCTCGGGTGACGCGCCGCGCCCTCCCGGCTCCCGTCCACCCGTTCCACTCAACGGACCGGTCCCGTCCGCGCGGCGCGCGGGTGCACACTGGTGCGCATGACTGCGTCCGACCGCACGCCCGAGCTCACCCTCGGCCCGCTGCTCCGGTACGTCGACAGCACCGACGCGACTGTGTGGGTCGAGGTCTCCGCCCCGTGCGAGGTGACGATCCGCGCGGGGGACGAGGTGGCCACCGAACGGACCTGGGGCGTGCACGGCCACCACTTCGCGGTGCTGCACCTGTGCCACCTGCGTGAGGGGGAGGAGACGCCGTACACGGTGGAGCTCGACGGCGAGCAGGTCTGGCCGCTCGACCCGGGGAGGCCCAGCGTGATCTGCACGCCGCGCGCGGACGACACCGTGCGGCTGGCGTTCGGCTCGTGTCGGCGCGGTGAGAGCCAGACGCCGGAGGCTCTGCGGGAGATCGGCGCTGACGCGCTGGTGGCGCTGGCGCACCGGATGGCGCACACGCCGCGCCGCGAGTGGCCGGACGCGATGTTGCTCCTCGGCGACCAGGTGTACGCGGACATCCCCAGCCGCGAGATCACCGAGCGCCTCGCCGAGCGCCGCGACGCCGGCCTGGGGCCGCAGTCGGTGCGGGACTCGGCGGGTGCGGGCGGCGACCGCGACGTCTCGGACGAGAGCTGCGACTTCGAGGAGTACTCCTGGCTCTACCACGAGTCGTGGCGGGACCCGGACGTCCGCTGGCTGCTGTCGACCGTGCCGAGCTGCATGATCCTCGACGACCACGACCTGCGCGACGACTGGAACTCCTCGTTCGCGTGGCGCCGCGAGATGACCGCCCAGCCGTGGTGGCGCGACCGCGTGATCGGGGCGTTCTCCAGCTACTTCGTCTACCAGCACCTCGGCAACCTCGCGCCGGACGAGCTCGAGGCGAACGAGACGTACCAGGCCCTGCGTCGCGCCGCCTCGGACGCCGAGCGGGAGCGCCTGCTCGAGGACTTCGCCGTGGCCGCGGACTCCGAGCGCGGCACGGTCCAGTGGAGCTTCAAGCGCGACTTCGGTCGGGTGCGGGTGGTGATGCTCGACGTGCGGGCGTCGCGGCACCTGGATCCGGAGGACCGGCGGGTGATGGACGCCGACGAGTGGGCGTGGACGCGGGACGCGTGCCTGGACGCGGACGTGGACCACCTGGTGATCGGCTCGTCGTTGCCCGCGTTCATGCTGCCGGCGTTGCATCACGTGGAGGGGTGGAACGAGGCGGTGGCGCGTCAGCGCCCGGACATGCCGGTGTCCGCGAGGTTCGGGGAGTGGGCGCGGCGCGCGGTGGACCTCGAGCACTGGGGCGCGTTCCGCAACAGCTTCGACGACCTCGTGGGGCTGCTCACCGAGGTCGCCGCGGGGGATTCACGCCCGGCGCCCGCGTCGATCCTGCTGCTCGGCGGCGACGTGCACTGTTCGTACCTCGAGGAGGTGGAGCTCACCGCGCCGCGGGTGGCGGATTCGCCGACGCGCGTACACCAGCTGGTGATGTCGCCGTTCCGCAACCCGCTGCAGAAGTCGATCCGCGCGGTGAACCGGCTGTCGGTGCGCGAGCCCCTGCCGGCGTTGACGCGTCGCCTCGCGCGGGCGGTGGGCGTGCGCGACCCCGAGGTGCGGTGGCGGGTGTCCGACGGCGTGTGGTTCGACAACGGCGTGATGACCCTCGTGCTGCGCGGCCGCCGCGCGAGGGTGCAGGTCGACCACGCGCGCGTCGAGTG
>NZ_JAALDU010000227.1 GCF_014145015.1 Dietzia sp. E1
CGGCGCGGCGGCCGCGGCGGGGCGACCGCCGCCGCCACGTCGGTGTCGGTCACTCCGTCCCGGGTGGCGAACCGGTGCAGTCCGCGGACCGCCGCGAGGGTCCGCGCGACCGAGCTCGGGGCCAGCGGGGGGCGGCCCTCGTCCGGGTCACCGGTGGCCAGCCGGGCGCGGAAGTCCTCGACGTGCGCCTCCGTGACGGCGGTTAGGTCGTCGACGCCCACCGCGGCGAGGTGGCGGCGGTATCTGTCCAGGTCGCGACGGTAGGCGGCGAGGGTGTGGGCCGACGCGCCCTTCTCGACGGCGAGGTGGTCCAGGTACTCACGGATCCGGGCGGTCGCCCCGCCCCCGGAGGTCATCGACGATGCCCGCCGCGTCAGGGCCGGTCGATCACCGCGCGGGCCGCGAGGATGCCGGCCACCGCGATGCCGTTGACGATCCGTCCGTCGAGGACGGAGTCGACGGCCTCCGCGAACGGGATGCGCGCGACCTCCATGTCCGCCTCCTCGTGTTCCGCCTCAGGGCGCCCGACCTCGCGCAGACCCGTGGCCAGGTACACGTGCACGCGCTCGGTGCAGAACCCCGGCGAGGGGATCATCTCGATGACCGGCCGCCAGTGCTCGGCCTCGAGCCCGGTCTCCTCGACGAGCTCGCGGCGCGCGGTCCCCAGGGGGTCCTCACCCTCGACGTCGCACAGGCCGGCGGGAAGCTCCCAGAGTCGCTCCCCCACCGCGTGACGGTACTGCCGCACCAGCGTGATGCGCTGCTCGTCGTCCAGCGCCACCACCGCGACCGCGTCGTCGTGGCCGCAGACCTCCCGCTCGGCGGTGCCCCCGCCCGGCATGGTCAGGGTGTCGACACGGAGGCGCACCACCCGACCGTCGAAGATCTTCCGGCTGGAGACTGTCCGGTAGTCGTGGGACCCGGGGGCACCGCTGTCGGTCATCCGCGCTCAGTTCCCGTCCGCGGAGGCGCCGGCGGCCGACTCGGAGTCGACCTCGTCGGCGCGGACCGTCGAGGTCTTGGCGTCCGGGGCGTCGACGACGCCGGCGGAGTTCTCCCCCGCCTGACCGGAGCGCCACGGCTCGACGGGCAGGCGCATCTCGTTCTCGTAGTCCAGGGCCGCCTTGATGAAGGCCACGAACAGCGGGTGCGGCCGGGTCGGACGCGACTTGTACTCCGGGTGCGCCTGGGTGGCCACGAAGAACGGATGCTGCTCGCGCGGGTACTCGACGAACTCCACCAGGTGGCCGTCCGGGGAGGTGCCGGAGAACTGCAGACCGGACTCGGCGATCGTGTCGCGGTAGGCGTTGTTGACCTCGTAGCGGTGCCGGTGGCGCTCGGTGATCTCGGTGGTCCCGTACGCCTCGGCCACGATCGACCCCTTGGCGAGGACGGCTGGGTAGGACCCCAGGCGCATCGTCCCGCCGAGGTCGGCGTTGCCGGCGACCGCGTCGACCTGGTCGGCCATGGTCGAGATCACCGGGTGCGCGCCGTCGGGCTCGAACTCGCTGGAGGAGGCGCCCTCGAGGCCGACCGAGCGGGCCGCCTCGATGACCGAGCACTGCAGTCCGAGGCACAGCCCGAGCAGCGGGATCTTGTTCTTGCGCGACCAGGAGATCGCCCCGAGCTTGCCCTCGATGCCGCGGATGCCGAAGCCACCCGGGATGAGCATGCCGTCGACGCCGTGCAGCGCCTCGCGCGCGCCGGCCTCGGTCGTGCAGGCGTCCGACTCGACCCACCGGATGTTGACCCGCGCGTGGTGGGCGAAGCCGCCCGCCCGCAGGGCCTCGGTCACGGACAGGTAGGCGTCGGGCAGGTCGATGTACTTGCCGACGAGGGCGATCTCGACCTCCTCGCGCGGCTCGTGCACGCGCGTGAGCAGGTCGCCCCACACGGTCCAGTCGACGTCACGGAACGGCAGGTTGAGGCGGCGGATGACGTGGGTGTCGAGGTGCTCGTTGAACAGCACCTTGGGGATGTCGTAGATGCTCGGCGCGTCCGGCGTGGACACGACGCCCTCGAGGTCGACGTCACACATGAGCGCGATCTTGGCCTTGAGGCCGTCCGGCACGTTCCGGTCCGAGCGCAGGATCAGCCCGTCGGGCACGATGCCGATCGACCGCAGCGCGGCGACGGAGTGCTGGGTCGGCTTGGTCTTGAGCTCGCCCGAGGGCGCCAGGTACGGCACGAGGGAGACGTGGAGGAAGAAGATGTTCTCCCGGCCGACCTCGTGGCGGACCTGTCGGCAGGCCTCGAGGAAGGGCTGCGACTCGATGTCTCCGACGGTGCCACCGACCTCGGTGATCACCACGTCGGGACGGCGACCCTGATCATCAGGGTCCCCCATCGCGATGATGCGTTCCTTGATGGCGTCGGTGATGTGCGGGATCACCTGGACGGTGTCGCCGAGGTACTCGCCGCGCCGCTCCTTGGCGATGACCGCCGAGTAGACCTGGCCGGTGGTGACGTTGGCCTTGGCGTTGAGGTCGCGGTCGAGGAACCGCTCGTAGTGGCCGAGGTCGAGGTCGGCCTCCGCGCCGTCCTCGGTGACGAACACCTCACCGTGCTGGAAGGGGTTCATCGTGCCCGGGTCGACGTTGATGTACGGGTCGAGCTTCTGCATGGTGACTCGGAGTCCGCGGGCGGTGAGCAGCTGCCCGAGGCTCGAGGCTGTCAGCCCCTTGCCCAGCGACGACGCCACGCCGCCGGTGACGAAGATGTGCTTGGTCGCGGACCGCGATGCGGCTCGATTCAGTGCCAAGGGGACTCCCGTGTCCATACGCCGGAATGGATGAATGCTGGTGCGGCTCCGGTGCACCCCACGGGGCTTCAGGCTATCACCGCTACGGCGTCGGGGGGAGCGACGGCGCCGCGGCCGACGCATCCGGCGCGAGACCGTAGTGACCCTGCTCACGGGCGAGTTGCTCGGCCAGCGCCAACGCCGTCGCAAGCCGGCCGGCGTCCGTTCCCGCGTCGTCGACGGTCGAGACGTCCTCCTCGCCGGAGGACCGCAGGACACCCACCGCGTCGTGGCCGGTGCCCTCTCCGAGGCGGGCGGAGACCACGGTTCCCGCGCCCTCACGATCGAGCGTCCGGGCGAGGGCGGCCACGCGGACCGCGGTCGACTCCTGCTCCTGCGGGCCGGTGACGACGAGCGCCAGCTGCCCGGGCCGGAGAGTGCCGGGTTCGAAGTCGATGACGTCCGCGTCCGCGAGGGTGGTGAGCACGGTCGCCCGGTCCTCGTCCCCCAGGTGCGGCTCGGCGTCCTCGGCGCGCAGCAGACCCGCGCGGCCGAGCGCGGTGCCGAGCTGGGTGCCCAGGTCGGCGTCGGC
>NZ_JAALDU010000228.1 GCF_014145015.1 Dietzia sp. E1
CCGCCCGACCGTCGCCGGACGGTCGGGCGGGCCTCGTCGTGCCCGCCGAGGGACTACCCTCGGTGGGCACCACACCGATTCGGAGGCGGTAGAGATGTATCCCGGACAGGACGACCACACCCGACGCATGGGGCAGCAGCCCGACTCGCGTGCCTACTCGCGGATGAGCGGCGACCGGGCGTATGACCCCGCCTACGACGACGGCTACGGCGCCGAGGGCGGCTACGACGACGGCTATGTGGAACCCCGCCAACCCCGCCGCGGGCCCGCGATCGACGTGGGGAAATTCGTCGGCAGCGTGGCCGCCACCGCACTGGTCGCGGCCATCGCGGGGTGGCTGATCGCCTGGGTTGTGGACGCCGTGTTCTCCCGCTTCGGCCACCAGTGGGCCAACGGCGGGAACACCCCGACGATGTACGCCGTCTACGGCGCCGTCGCGGCGATCCTCGCCGGGCTGCTCTGGTATCTGCTACTGATCGGCACCGCCAATCCCCAGCAGTTCTACTCCTGGACGGTGGGGCTGCTCATCGTGGCGGCCGTGGCGTTGCCGCTGCTGGTGACCGTGCCGTTCCTCGACGGGCTCGCGGCCGCGATCGTGCACTTGTTCATCGGACTGCCGATCCTCGCGCTGACGAGCGCCTTCTCGGCCACACTCAGGCGCTGACGTCCCGCCGGGCCCGGGACGCTGACGCGGCCCGGGCCACCAATGGTGCCCCCGAGAGGAATCGAACCTCCGACACCGGCTTTAGGAGAGCCGTGCTCTATCCACTGAGCTACGAGGGCGGGAACCGGGGAGAGTCTAACCGATGGGTCGCTCCGTCGTGATCGGCGACTTGGAGTGGGCGCCCGTCGGACGGTACTGTTGACCGTCGGCGTCCATGTCGTCTCCTTCATCGGAGACGGTGGACCGCCTCGCACGGGTCACCACCGGCCGCCGTACGAGGGGGAGGGCGCCTGCCGGCCGGCAGCCCACTAGACAGACAGAGGTATTGCCTGTGTCCACGTACACCCCCAAGCCCGGGGACGTGACGCGCGCCTGGTATGTCATCGACGCCACCGACGTGGTGCTCGGTCGACTCGCCGTCCAGGTCGCCAACATCCTCCGTGGCAAGCACAAGCCGCAGTTCGCCCCGAACGCCGACACCGGCGACTTCGTCATCATCATCAACGCCGACAAGGTCGCGATCTCGTCCAACAAGCGTGACCGCGTGGTGCAGCACCGCCACTCCGGTTTCCCCGGTGGGCTGAAGTCGCAGACCCTGGGCAAGGCCATGGACACGCGCCCCGACCGCGTCGTCGAGAAGGCCGTCAAGGGCATGCTGCCGAGCAACAAGCTCGGTCGTGCCGTCGCCTCCAAGCTCAAGGTGTACGCGGGTCCCGATCACCCGCACGCCGCCCAGCAGCCCGTGCCCTTCGAGATCAAGCAGGTGGCCCAGTGACCGACGAGAACATCACCCCCGAGGCCGAGGTCGCCGACGACGTGGTGGCGGATCTCGCCGCCGAGGTCGCCGAGGACTACAGCGAGGCCGACTACGCCGGTGGCACCGACTTCGTCGCCGACGCCGACGCCCAGTTCGCTCCCGTCGTCTCCTCCGGCCCGGCCCAGGCCGTCGGCCGCCGCAAGGAGGCCGTCGCCCGCGTCCGCCTGCTGCCCGGCTCCGGCCAGTTCACCCTCAACGGGCGGTCCCTCGAGGACTACTTCCCGAACAAGGTGCACCAGCAGCTCGTCAAGTCGCCGCTCGTGCTGGTCGAGCGCGAGGAGCAGTTCGACATCGTGGCGCTGCTCCACGGTGGCGGCCCCTCGGGTCAGGCCGGCGCGCTGCGTCTGGCCATCGCCCGAGCGCTGACCCAGTACTCGCCGGACGATCGCCCGGCGCTCAAGAAGGCGGGCTTCCTGACGCGTGACGCCCGCGCGGTCGAGCGCAAGAAGGCCGGCCTCAAGAAGGCCCGTAAGGCCCCGCAGTACTCGAAGCGCTGATCCGCCAGGATCACGACACCAGAGCAGGTTCCCGCGACGCGGGGGCCTGCTCTGGTCCATTTGCCGAGTGCGCGACCGGGCGGGGTTATCCTGACCCGGGCGTTCCCGATCCGCCCCGCGACGGCGACCACACGACCCCGGAGGACTACACGACATGACGCGACTGTTCGGCACCGATGGGGTCCGTGGGCTCGCCAACCGGACCCTTACCGTTGACCTCGCGGTCCGGCTCGGTGCGGCGGCCGCCGCGGTCCTCGCCACCGAGACCGGGCCCGTGCCCGACCGTGCGGGCGCGCGCCCGCTGGCGGTCGTGGGTCGTGACCCGCGCGTCTCGGGAGAGATGCTGGAGGCCGCGCTCGCGGCGGGGCTGGCCAGTCAGGGCGTCGACGTCATGCTGGTCGGTGAGGTGCCGACCCCGGCTGTGGCCCACCTGACGGACCGTCATGACGCCGCGCTCGGCGCCGTCATCTCCGCCTCGCACAACGCCATGCCGGACAACGGCATCAAGTTCTTCGCCGCGGGCGGGCACAAGCTCGGTGACGAGGTCGAGGACCGGATCGAGGCCGCGCTCACCGAGGGCGCCATCACCGGGCCGACCGGGTCGGCGATCGGCCGGATCTCACGTGCGACCCCCGGGGACGCCCTGGACAGCTACGTCGGCCATCTGCTCAGCGCCACGCCGGCCCGGCTGGACGGGCTCCGTGTCGTCGTCGACTGCGCCAACGGCGCCGCCAGCGTGGCCGCACCGCGCGCCTACCGAGAGGCGGGTGCGACGGTGATCGAGATCCACGCCAGCCCCGACGGCTACAACATCAACGACAATTGCGGTTCCACCCACCTCGACGACGTCCGTGCCGCGGTCCTCGAGCACGGCGCCGACCTCGGTCTCGCCCACGACGGGGACGCCGACCGCTGCCTCGCGGTGGACTCGAGCGGCGAGGTCGTCGACGGGGACCAGATTATGGCGATCCTGGCACTGGCCATGAGGGACGCCGGCGAGCTCGCGGGTAACGCTCTCGTCGCGACCATCATGAGCAACCTCGGTCTCAAAGTGGCGATGCGGGAAGCCGGCATCGAGGTGACCGAGACCAAGGTCGGCGACCGGTACGTCCTCGAGCGCCTCCGCGAGGGCGGGTACAGCCTCGGCGGCGAGCAGTCCGGTCACCTCGTCCTGCCCGCGCACGCGACCACCGGGGACGGCGTCCTCACCGGGCTGCGCATCATGGCGCGGATGGCCGAGACGGGCAGGTCGCTCGCCGAGCTGGCCTCCGTGATGACGGTGCTGCCCCAGATCCTCATCAACGTGCCGGTCGAGGACAAGGCCGCCGTCGTGGCGTCCCCGGCGGTCGGCGACGCGGTCGCCGCCGAGGAGCTGCGGCTCGGCGCCACCGGCCGCGTCCTGCTGCGCCCCTCGGGGACCGAGCACCTGGTCCGCGTCATGGTCGAGGCCGAGGACGCGGACCTGGCCCGCGAGGTCGCCGAGCGGCTCGCGGGCGTCGTCGTCGCCGTCTGACCCGCTCAGCCGCCGGTGAAGGACTTGAACAGCTTGAGCAACGGCGGGGTGGTGGCCAGCGGGTCGTCCCCCGGCTCCTCCAGCATCTCGTCCGTCACGGGGACCGCGTCCTTGAACCCGACCCCGGGGTCCGCGAACGCGGCATAGGTGTCGTCACCGGCGAGCGTGGCAAGCAGGTAGCCGGCCAGCAGCGGCCGCACGGTCCGATGCGTGCGGCGGTCGGGGTCCGCCAGGCCGATCCGCTCGATCAGCGCGTTGCGCTCGACCAACCCGCCCTCGATCGCCTTGTCCAGTCGCCGGTGCACGAGATCGCCCCGCCACGCGAGGTGTAGAGCCCGCGCGTCCTCGGCGTGGACACCGCCGCCGGCGGACAGCAGCAGTGCGGGGGAGTCGATCGTCATCGCCCGGTCCGCGGCCGACGGGACCGTCTCGGTGGGGAAGACCATCGCGACGGCGTCGATGTCGGTGCGCTGGGAGGCCAGAAGCGCGGACACGCCCGCGCCGAGGCCGTGTCCGGCCAGGCCGATACGCCGCGGATCCGCGCGGACCGACCCTCGACCGAGGGTGGCCTCGAGGGTGTCCTCGATCGCCGCGGACAGGTGGTCCGCGTAGTGCTGGTGGTTCGGGCGCAACCCGAGATCGGTGGCCGGAGCCACCACGACGAATCCCCACGACGCGAGGTGCTTGAGGGTGTCGACGTAGTGATGCGGCCCCCGGGTCCAGTCGTGGGCCCATCCCACGACGGGCGCGGGAGACGGGGCGTCGCGCGGGACGTAGACGACGCCGGGGGTGCCGGTGAACCCGAGGTCACCCCTGTCGACGGCGTGGGGTCCGCGTCGGCCCACCCTGGCGTGCAGTTCCTTGGTCTTCTTGGCCACGATGGCCACAGTATCGCCTCACGAGCGCGAAGGGTGCCTGGGCTGTCGGACCTCGCGGTTACACTTAGCGCCCATGTGCGGAATCGTCGGTTATGTCGGGCATCGCCCCGCCCTCCCAGTCGTCGTCGAGGCCCTGCGGCGGATGGAGTACCGCGGCTACGACTCGGCGGGCGTCGCCGTGCTCGACGGCTCGGGGGCCTCCCGGGTCGAGAAGAAGGAAGGCAAGCTCGCCAACCTCGAGGCCGCGCTCGCGGCCGCGGGTGAGGGCGGCTTCCCGGGCTCGACCGGCATCGGTCACACCCGGTGGGCGACGCACGGCCGTCCGAGTGACCGCAACGCCCACCCGCACGTCTCCGGCGATGTCGCGATCGTGCACAACGGCATCATCGAGAACTTCGCTCCGCTCCGCGCCGAGCTCGAGGCCGCGGGCGTCGAGCTCGAGTCGGACACCGACTCGGAGGTCGCGGCCCACCTGTTGCGTCGGGAGATGGAGTCGGGTGCCAGTGGCGGGGACTTCGTGGCCGCGTGCCGCACGGTGCTCCGTCGCCTCGAGGGCGCCTTCACTCTGGTCTTCAGCCATGCCGCCCACCCGGACGTCCTCGTGGCCGCGCGGCGCTCGACCCCGCTCGTGCTGGGTGTCGGCGAGGGTGAGATGTTCCTGGGGTCCGACGTCGCGGCGTTCATCGAGCACACCCGTGACGCCATCGAGCTGGGTCAGGACAACGTCGTGGTCCTGCGCGCGGACTCGTACGAGATCACCGACTTCGCCGGTGAGCCCTCCGAGGGGCGTCCCTTCTACATCGACTGGGATCTGGCCGCCGCCGAGAAGGGCGGCTACGACTACTTCATGCTCAAGGAGATCGCCGAGCAGCCGGGGGCGGTCGCCGACACCCTGCTCGGTCACTTCCAGGACGGTCGCATCGTGCTGGACGAGCAGCGGATGAGCGATCAGGACCTGCGCGACATCGACAAGGTGTTCATCGTGGCCTGCGGCAGTGCCTACCACTCGGGCATGGTCGCCAAGTACGCGATCGAGCACTGGACCCGGCTCCCATGCGAGGTCGAGATCGCCTCGGAGTTCCGCTATCGCGACCCGGTCCTGGACCGTTCCACGCTCGTGGTGGCCATCTCGCAGTCCGGCGAGACCGCGGACACCCTCGAGGCGGTCCGTCACGCCAAGGCCCAGAAGGCCCGTGTCCTGGCGGTGTGCAACACCAACGGTTCGCAGATCCCTCGGGAGGCCGACGCCGTCCTGTACACGCATGCCGGGCCGGAGATCGGTGTCGCCTCCACCAAGGCGTACCTCGCGCAGATCACGGCCAACTACCTGGTCGGTCTCGCGCTCGCGCAGGCTCGCGGCACCAAGTACCCGGACGAGGTGGCGGCCGAGTTCCGTCAGCTCGAACGCATGCCCGAGGACATCCAGAAGGTCGTCGACTCCCTGGGTCCGGTCCGGGGGATCGCCCGCGAGCTCGCCGGCTCCAAGTCGGTGCTGTTCCTCGGCCGCCACGTGGGGTACCCGACGGCACTGGAGGGCGCGCTCAAGCTCAAGGAGCTGGCGTACATGCACGCCGAGGGGTTCCCGGCAGGGGAGCTCAAGCACGGTCCGATCGCCCTCATCGAAGAGGGTATGCCGGTCTTCATCGTGATGCCGCCGGTCGAGGGTCGCGGGGTCCTCCACTCCAAGCTGGTGAGCAACATCCAGGAGATCCGGGCCCGCGGCGCGCGGACCATCGTGATCGCCGAGGAGGGCGACGAGGTGGCCCGGCCCCTCTCGGACTACTTCATCCCGATCCCGGCCTCGACCACTCTGCTCCAGCCGCTGCTGGCC
>NZ_JAALDU010000022.1 GCF_014145015.1 Dietzia sp. E1
GGGCGGTGGCGATCGTCCGCCACGGCCGGCTCGCCGGATCCGGCACGGTCCCACCCGGAGCCGCACCGATGCCGGTCATCGACGGCCTACGGGCCGCCGCGACCACCGTGCGGCCCGCGCCCGGGCCGTTCGCCGGGGCGACCCAGGCTCAGATCCGGAACGTCCACCGGTGGATCGACTCCACGCAGACCCGCATCGTCTCGGTCGACGGCTGCTGGACGCTCCCCGTCCGGGGTGCGCACACCCTGACGGACTGGGCGGACCGGGCCGAACGCGCGGCCGCCGATCACCGCCACGCCTGACTCACCGGTTCGCGCTGAAACCGGCCCACTTCTCGAGCAGACGCGCCGCCTCGCCGTCGTCGATCGCCGTCGCCGCCCGGTCCACGGCCGCACGCATCGCGGCCACCAGGTCCGCGTCCCTGTCGAGACCGTCGAACGCCACGAGCGCCGCCGCGGAGTTGAGCAGAACCGCGTCACGCACCGGGCCGGTTCTCCCCGCCAGGAGATCCCGGGCGACCCCGGCGTTGTACACCCCGTCGCCGCCTCGTAGTTCCTCGATCGAGCACGTGTTCATCCCGAAGTCGGCGGGCTCGATGCGGTCCTCGTCGACGTGGCCACCGGCCACCCGCAGGACGCGGGTCGGACCCGTCATCGTGATCTCGTCCAGCCCGTCCGTACCGCGGACGACCAGAGCCGACCGGCCGCGCAGGGCGAACACCTCCGCCATCACCGAGACGAGATTCTCGAAGGCGCAGCCGATGAGGTTCGCCGTCGGGGCGGCCGGGTTCGTCAACGGCCCCAGGATGTTGAACACGGTCGGGATGCCGATCTCCCGCCGCGGTGTCGCGGCGAAGCGCAGAGCGGGGTGGAACACGGGGGCGAAGCAGAAGGCCACCCCCACCTCGTCGAGACAACGCCCCACGTCCTCGGGTCCGAGATCGATCGCCACGCCGAGCGCCTCGAGGACGTCGGCCCCTCCGCTCTTGGAGGACGCCGCCCGGTTGCCGTGCTTGACGACGGGCACCCCGCACGCGCTGACCACCAGAGACGACATAGTCGAGATGTTGACGGTTCCCTGCCGGTCGCCGCCGGTGCCCACGATGTCCACACAGGCGCGGTCCGTGGGCACGCGGCGGGAGTAGTCGAGCATCGTCGAAGCGAGAGCCTCGAGCTCGGGTCCGGTGACACCCTTCATCTTCAGGGCCACCCCGAACGCGGCGATCTGCGCATCGGTCGCGACGCCCTCCATGATCCGGGACATCGCCCACCGCGCGTCCGCCGGAGCGAGGTCCTCCTCCGCCGTGAGGGTGCCGAGTACTCCGGGCCAGGACCGGCCCCCGTCGATCGCCGCCGAACTGCCCACGTGTCCCGACCTCCTCTGGTCTCATAGAAAGGAACCGGCACTCGAAGGGGCCGGCCACACGGGATCAATCGTGCCACCCCGGTAGCGTCGCCGCCCGCGCCGTCCCCTGCCACGGCGGCCGCGACCGCCCGGGGAGACCAGCCTGAGAGGCCCCTGATAGCCCCTGCAAGGGGGGCGATTTCCGACCCCTGACCGTGACGTATCTGAGGCGACCTGCGGAAACGCTGAGCGGACACGCCGATTTCGGGGGTCCATGCAGACTCGCCCCACCTCAGGGGTCATACTTGGCCACGTGACGAGCGCAGTAGATAACTCAGGATCGGCCATGGCCCAGCGTGTTCATTCGCTGAATCGGCCGAACATGGTCAGTGTGGGCACCATCATCTGGCTGTCCCAGGAGCTGATGTTCTTCGCGGGCCTGTTCGCGATGTACTTCGTCTCCAAGGCGAACTCGGGAGGTGACTGGCCCTCCTACCCGACGCATCTGAACGTGCCGTTCGCCCTGACGATCACGGTGATCCTCGTGGCATCGTCGTTCACCTGCCAGCTGGGCGTGTTCGCCGCGGAGCAGGGCGATGTCTTCGGACTGCGGCGGTGGTACGTCATCTCCGCAGTCATGGGCACCGTCTTCCTCATCGGCCAGGCGTACGAGTACGTGATGCTGTACCTCGAGGGGACCACCATCTCCTCCAGCGTCTACGGGTCCGTCTTCTTCATCACCACCGGCTTCCACGGGCTCCACGTCGCCGCGGGCGTCATCGCCTTCGTCGTTCTCGTGATGCGTACGACGATGTCGCGGTTCACCCCGGCGCAGGCCACCGCCGCCATCGTGGTGTCCTACTACTGGCACTTCGTCGACGTGGTCTGGATCGGCCTCTTCGTCACCATCTACTTCATTCAGTAGTCAGCTGGCCGCAGGACGCTGTGTCCAGCAGGTCCCAACACCAAAGGGAACTCACAATGAACTCACCTCACCCACCCGCTGCGGATACGCCGTCGCCGGACCCAGCGACGACCCCGACGCGGTCGGTCTCCACCAAGCGGCGCCGTAAGGCGACCGGCGCGCTCGTCATCGCTGCCGGCCTCCTCGGAGCGGGAGCCATCGCCACCGCCGTCGTCCCGGAGCCGCAGGTGGCGACGGCCCAGCAGGACCAGGCCGCACTCATCGCCGAGGGCAAGTCGATCTACGACGTCGCCTGCATCACCTGCCACGGGCAGAATCTGCAGGGTGTCGAGGACCGCGGCCCGTCCCTCGTCGGTGTCGGCGCGGGATCCACCTACTTCCAGGTGCACTCGGGCCGCATGCCGGCCGCGGACAACGAGGCGCAGGCCGAGCGCAAGAAGCCCCGCTACAGCGAGCAGCAGATCATGGCGCTCGCGGCCTATGTCGACCTCCACGGCGGCGGGCCGGGCATCATCACCAACGCCGACGGCACGATCGCGCAGGAGTCGCTGCGCGGCGCCTCCGGCGAGAGCCGCGCCGAGGAGATCGCCCGCGGTTCCGAGCTGTTCCGGCTCAACTGCGCGTCCTGTCACAACTTCACCGGCCGCGGCGGAGCACTCTCCGGCGGTAAGTACGCGCCGGTTCTGGACCCTGCCAACGAGCAGGAGATCTACCAGGCCATGCTCACCGGCCCGCAGAACATGCCCAAGTTCTCGGACCGGCAGCTCACGCCTGACGAGAAGAAGGACATCATCGCCTACATCAAGGCCACGGATAACAAGGTCTCGCCCGGTGGCTACGGCCTCGGCGGTCTCGGCCCGGTGACCGAGGGTGTGGCTATCTGGCTTGTCGGCATCGTCGCCCTCATCGGTGCGACCCTGTGGATCGGATCCCGTTCATGAGTGAGACCCCGAAGAACCCGTCACCGGCGGACCTGGACCGCATGAGCGAGGCCGAGCTCGTCCGCCTGGGCACCGAGCTCGACGAGGTCGACGTCCGGCACCGCGAGAACCGCTGGCCCGAGGGCGTGACCACCCGCGCCGAGAAGCGCGCCGCGCGCACCGTCACCACCTGGTTCGCGCTGTCGGCACTGTTCGCCCTCGCCTTCGCCGTCGTCTACCTCTTCTGGCCGTGGGAGTACCGCGGCGAGGGTGAGGACGGCTTCTGGCTGTACATGGCCTACACGCCGCTGCTCGGCGGCACGATCGGCCTGTCGATCCTCTTCCTGGGCTTCGGCGCCGTGCAGTTCACCAAGAAGTTCGTCCCCGAGGAGATCTCGGTCCAGACGCGCCACGACGGCGTCTCGGACGAGGTCGACCGCCGCACCATCGTCGCGGAGCTGAACGACTCGTGGAAGACCTCCACCATCGGCCGTCGCAAGGTCATGGGCGGCTTCCTCGGTGCGGGTGTGGGTCTCATCGGCCTGTCCGCGATCCTGCCCCTCGGCGGCATGATCAAGAACCCGTGGAAGCGCGGGGAGATGACCCTCTCCGGTGACGGCACCCTCCACACCACCGGCTGGACCCTCGCCTCGGAGAACCGCCCCGACGGCCTGCCGCCGGAAAAGGTCTACCTCGGCCGCGACACCGGCAAGGTCTACCCCGACGGGCATCCGCCCGCCGGTGAGGGCCGCCTGGAGCGCATCCGTGTCGACGACCTCGCCGCCGGTGGCCTCGAAACCGTCTTCCCGCTGCCCGAGAGCGCCCTGGGCAACTTCGAGGAGCACATGCACTCGATCCACGGTTCGCGTAACTCGGTCATGCTGATCCGCTTCCGTCCCGAGGACGCAGCCCGCGTCACCAAGCGCAAGGGTCAGGAGAACTTCAACTACGGCGACCTCTACGCCTACTCGAAGATCTGCACCCACCTCGGCTGCCCCACCTCGCTGTACGAGCAGCAGACCCATCGATTCCTCTGCCCGTGCCATCAGTCGCAGTTCGACGCGCTCGAGTACGCGAAGCCGGTCTTCGGCCCCGCCGCCCGCGCGCTTCCGCAGCTGCCCATCGCCGTGGACAGCGAGGGTTACCTCGTCGCCAACGGTGACTTCGTCGAGCCGGTCGGACCCGCCTTCTGGGAGCGTCGTTCATGAGCACTAACACAAGACTCGCGTCCCTGGGCGACGGCCTCGACGCGCGGTACACCATGGCCAAGGGTCTGCGCCGGCAGATCAACAAGGTCTTCCCGACCCACTGGTCCTTCCTGCTGGGCGAGATCGCCCTGTACAGCTTCATCATCCTGCTGATCTCGGGTGTCTACCTCACCCTCTTCTTCGACCCCTCCATGTCGAAGGTGATCTACCAGGGTGCGTACGCACCGCTCAACGGCATCGAGATGTCTCGTGCCTACGAGACCGCGTTGGACATCTCGTTCGAGGTGCGTGGCGGACTCTTCGTGCGGCAGATCCACCACTGGGCGGCCCTGCTGTTCGTGGCGTCGATGGTCGTCCACATGATCCGCATCTTCTTCACCGGCGCGTTCCGTCGCCCGCGTGAGGCCAACTGGACCATCGGTTGCGTGCTGCTGCTCCTGGGCATCGTCGAGGGCTTCCTCGGCTACGGCCTGCCGGACGACGTGCTCTCGGGCACCGGCCTCCGCATCACCTCCGCGATCATCGTGGGTCTGCCCGTGATCGGTACCTGGATGCACTGGATGATCTTCGGCGGGGACTTCCCCGGCGAGATCATGATCCCGCGCTTCTACGTTCTGCACGTGCTGATCATCCCGGCCATCATCCTCGCGCTGATCGCCGCTCACCTCGCGCTGGTGTGGTACCAGAAGCACACGCAGTTCCCCGGGCCCGGCCGCACGGAGAACAACGTCGTCGGCGTCCGGATCCTCCCGGTCTTCGCCGTCAAGTCGATCGCGTTCGGTGCCATCACCGTCGGCATGCTCATGCTCTTCTCGGGCTTGTTCACGATCAACGCGATATGGAATCTCGGGCCATATAACCCGTCGCACATCTCCGCCGGTTCGCAACCCGACTGGTACATGCTGTGGACCGAGGGCGGCGCTCGTGTGATGCCGGCCTGGGAGCTCTACCTCGGCCCGTACACGATCCCGGCGACCACCTGGGTGGCCGTCATGCTCGGCGCCATGGTCGTGCTGATGTTCCTGTACCCGCAGATCGAGGCCAAGATCACGGGCGACAAGGCGCACCACAACCTGCTCCAGCGCCCGCGTGACGTGCCGGTTCGTACCGCCTCCGGCATGATGGCGATCACCTTCTACGTGATCCTGGTCCTGATGGGTTCCAATGACCTCATCGCGTACCACTTCGCCATCTCGCTCAACGCGACGACGTGGGCCGGACGTATCGGGCTCATCCTGCTCCCGCCGCTGGTCTACTTCTTCACCTACCGTCTGTGCCTGGGCCTCCAGCGCTCGGACCGCGAGGTGCTGGAACACGGCATCGAGACCGGCATCATCATGCGGATGCCGCAGGGCGAGTTCATCGAGGTCCACCAGCCCCTCGGCGAGATCGACGAGCACGGCCACGCCGTCCCGCTCGAGTACGCCGGCGCCAAGGTGCCCACCAAGATGAACCAGCTCGGCGTCGCGGGTCGGCCCCCGCGCGGTGCGCTCACCCCCGACCCCGTCGAGGAGGCGCGTCTGCTCGACGAGGCCGAGCACGACAAGCACCACCGTGAGCACTCGATGCTCACGACGCTGCAGGAGGAGAACCGTACTCGTCGCGACGACGAGCACTGATCCCCGACTGCACCCGACCGCGGGCCGGATCTCCTTCTCCGAGGAGGTCCGGCCCGCGGTCGTCGTCCACCACACCCTCGACCCGCGGGACAGGAATGATCGAGCAGTCACACTCGTCCGGAGCGGACGGTGCGATCGTGCTCACCGATGAGTTCGACCACGCCCTCGAACTCCTCCACGGGGGGCACGACCTCTTCCTCACGGGCAAGGCGGGCACCGGTAAGTCGACCCTCATCCGTCGCTTCCTGTCGGAGACGCGCCGCCCCACCCTGGTCGCCGCCCCGACCGGCATCGCCGCACTCAACGTGGGCGGCTACACGATCCACCGACTGTTCGGCTTCCACCCCGGGTCCACCGTCGACCACGTCCGCGGTTCCTCGTACCGCCCGGGGCGCTTCGCCGGGGCCCTCGCCGGCGTCCGCACACTGATCGTGGACGAGGCGTCGATGATCCGCGCCGACCTGTTCGACATGATGGCGATCGCCCTCGAGCGATTCGGTCCGGACCCCACGATGCCGTTCGGCGGCGTCCAGCTCGTCCTGGTGGGCGATCTCTTCCAACTCCCACCGGTCGTCACCGACGCCGAGCGACCCGACTTCGACGCGGCGTACACGACCCCCTACTTCTTCTCCGCCGAGCGCTTCGACCGCGGCCGCTTCCCCACCGTCGATCTCACCCGCGTCTTCCGACAGTCCGGCGACCCGGAACTGACCGCCATCCTCAACTCGATCCGCGAGGGCACGCTCGTCGGCACCGCGCTGGAGCGGCTCAACTCACGGACCGACCCGGCCTTCACGCCTCCGGACGACGCGCCGTGGCTGACACTGACGACCACCAACCGGATGGCCGCCGCCCACAATCGCCGACGTCTCGACCGTCTTCCCGGGGCGGAGCTGACGACGGAGGCGGCCGTCACCGGCGACCTCACCGGGTTCGAGCCCCCGAACGAGGCGACGCTTGTGTACAAGGTCGGTGCCCAGGTCATGATGCTCACCAACGACCCGGCGGACCGCTGGGTCAACGGCTCTATCGGAAGTGTGCTCGACGCGTCGCCGGGGAGACGGGAGGGGCGGGGCGAGGACGGACCCGTCGTCGTCGTCGGATTCTCCGATGGGGAGGTGGCCGAGGTCGTCCCACACACCTGGGACGTCACCCGACCCGACGGCTCCGACGGCGCGGTCCGCCACGAGGTCATCGGCTCCTTCAGGCAGCTGCCGTTCACCCTCGCCTGGGCCATCACCATCCACAAGAGCCAGGGTCAGACGCTGGACAGGCTCATCGTGGATCTCGGCGGCGGCACCTTCGCGCCCGGCCAGTTGTACGTCGCGTTGAGCCGGTCGCGGTCCCTGGACGGTCTCGTCCTCACCCGGCCGGTCAGGCCGGGGGACCTCGGAACCGACCGCCGGATCCTCCGGTTCCTCCGCGACCCCGAGGGAGATGTCCACGGCCACCGCTATTGTGCTGTCGCGGCGCTCACCGTCGGGGGCGACAGCGCCCGTTCCCGTCCGCGGCCGGTGGAGCTCGCGGTGGTGTTCCCGGACGGTAGCGCGGTGACCACGCTGGTCAATCCGCAGCGCGATCTGGGCCAGGCGCGGGCGGACTACGGGATCTCCGCGTCCGACGTGCTGCTCGCGCCGACCTTGCCCGAGGCGTGGGCGTTGATCGCACCGCTCGTGGACGGCTACACGCCGATAGGCGTGAACCTGGACGCCACGTTGGAGTGTCTCGACTCGGAGCTCGAGCGTCTGGGCAGCCCGGTGGCGATGCCGCTCGGGGCGGATATCCCCTCCGCCGCGCTCATTCCCGGCGAGCGTGCGCGTCATCGGGCCGGCTCGGCGATCCGCCGTGCGCGGGTCGCTCTCGAAGTCCGGGACCGGCTGTGGCTCGACGAGGCCGGCGCCGGGGTGTTCGACGTGGTCGGGCCGGGCCAGGCGGGTCCGGGAGAGCTGGCGCGGGGCGGGTACCTTCTCACCCGCGGCGGCGACGCCCACCCACCGTCCCCGGCGGCGCTCCCCCAGCTGTCGGCGATGCTGCGCATCAGCGCGGAGGTGTCGGCCGTATTACTCGACTCACCGCGCCGCGGTGGCCACCCGGGTGCTGGCGACGACGACGAGGTGG